>NZ_AUTO01000273.1:0-47774 GCF_000498055.1 Pseudoalteromonas sp. TB51 | reverse complement strand
GCTACATAGATACCGCTGATTGGATAGCGCTAAATGATGACAGTAAAACATGGCAAGTCAATGAGCCAATAGCGCTGCCAAATGATGAGGTAGAAAACTACCCATTAACGTTAAGCGAATATGGCCCAGTAAAATACATTAATAAAAAACCCTACGCACTTAGCTGGGCTGCACATAAGCCTTATGCCGTTGATATGGAATTAGTAAAACTTGAACAAGCAAATACGGTTGATGATGCATTAGCAATAGCAAGCGATGTGGGTATTCCGGTACAAAATTTAATGGTGGTAGATAGCCAAGGCAGTGCCGCATGGCAACATATTGGCGCTATACCGGCACGTAAAACACCGAGCGAGCTAAGTGTTAATGCAAGCGAATACTCACCCGACGGGCAGCAAAATGAGCATCAGCGCCCTTATGTTAAAAACCCGCAAAATGGGCGATTATGGACAGGTAATTCGCGCGTGGTGTCGGCCACTGATAATGCACGCTTTGGCAATGGCGGGNGGTACGCGCTAGGCGCACGTTCGAGCCAAATTCGTGATAGGTTATTTGAAAAACAAAGCTTTGCTGAGAGCGACTTTTACGCGCTACAGCTTGATAACCAAGCCCGCTTTTTAACGCCATGGCACACATTGCTACTTAATCAGCTTAAAAAAGACAAAGCCAAAAACGCACAGTACATAAGTGCACTTGAAAACTGGCAGCGATGCGCATGTGCAAGCTCGGTAGGTTATACCTTAGTTAAACACTACCGCAGCACAGTAATTAATACTGTATTTGCAAGCATGGAGAACAAACTTAATGAGCAAGACGCCACGCTTAAATATGTAAAACGCGATCTAGAACCAGCTATATGGCAGCTTATTAAGGATAGACCGGGCTCATGGGTAAACCCTGAGTATAAAAATTGGGACGAGCAGTTATTAGGTGCATTTAGCCAAACAGTGACAGCACTTGGGGCTGAGTATGGGGATAACTTGCAAAATTGGCAGTGGGGTAAAGTAAATGCGCTTAATATTGAGCACCCGTTTGCTAAACAAATGCCCATACTGGCTAAGCTTTTAAATATGCCTATAGCGCCAGCTTTTGGCGATAGCTACATGCCCGCCGTACAGGGCAAAAGCTTTGGTGCATCGCAGCGCTTTATTGCCCAACCAGGGCATTTAGAAAACGCCATTATGGCAGNGGGGCATCCGCTATCCGCGTTTTATCGTGCAGGCTTTAGTGATTACATAGAAGGTAAACACACGCCTTTATTGCCACAAACGCTAATACATCAAATAGTGATAGAGCCAGCACGATGAACTAAATTACAGTTAATCACGTTCTATATAATCATTAATAAATCAACAGAGAACTAAAATGAAAAAAATACTACCCGCATTAATAACAGGCTTATTACTTAGCAGTGCAACACATGCAGATGAAACCCCGGTAACGGCAGAAAAACTAAGCGACAGTGTGTATGTACTGTTTGGCCAAGGCGGTAACATTGCCGCAAGTGTAGGGGAAGATGGCATTTACATTATTGATGACCAATTTGCTAAGCTTTCAAACGACATTAAAAAAACAATTAGCGATTTAAAACCTGGTAGTGCAGAGTTTGTAATTAATACGCATCATCATGGCGACCACACTGGCGGCAACGAAAACTTTGCCAAAGCCGGTGCGCATGTCATTGCGCACGACAACGTACATAAGCGATTAGAAGAAAAACACGGTGCAAACTCAGATTACCTGCCACGCATTAGCTTTGGCCACGATTTAAAACTGCATTTTAATAACGAACACGCCCATGTAGTGCACTACGCCCATGCACATACCGACGGTGATTCGGTGATATTTTTTAATAACGATAACATAGTGCACATGGGCGATATTTACTTTAACTTTGGCAGCTTGCCGTTTGTTGATGTAGATAGCGGCGGNCAGCCGTAAATGACGTTATTAAGCAAATAGACGAGCGCACCATAGTGATACCCGGGCATGGGCCGGTAAGTGACCGTTCAGGGCTGGAAACGTATGCTAAACTTGTTAAAAAAGCCAAAGATTTAATGCTAAAAGCAATGCAAAATAACGCAAGCTTAGAGCAAGTACTAAAAGCTGATCCATTGGAAGAGCTTGGCCTTGAATACGCAGGCTGGTTGCCAAAAGAGAAAGTGACTACACTTTTTTATCGCAGCTTAAAGTAGTACGCGTAACGTAAAAAACATGATACAAAGCTGAGTGTACTTTAGCGTACATTCGGCTTTTATTTTATTATGCCCAAAGGAGTTGTGTATGTCGGCAGAAAAAACCCACCTAGAAATTTGTAACCTAACAAAAGAGCAGTATCCGCAAATTAAAACCTTGATGGATCAGGCTTATCCAGATTTAGGTGGCGCGTGGCCAAGCCATACTATTTTTAGATTGATAGATCAGTTCCCTGAAGGGCAAATAGGCATTGTAGATGATGGCGTGCTGGTGGGCTTAGCACTAAGCGTGCAAGTAGACTACGCGCGTTTTTCAAATCCTCACACTTACGAAGACATAGCCGATGGGCACGACCGTGTATTTAGTGACTCCGACGGCGATGCGCTATACGGTTTAGATGTAGCAATTAGCGAAACCCACCGAGGCATGCGCTTAGGGCGCAGATTATACGATGCCCGTAAAGAGTTGTGCCGCCAATATAACTTGCGCGCTATTTTAGCCGGTGGCCGTATTCCGCGTTATTACAATCACAGCAGTGAAATGACGCCAATGGAATACATTGAAAAGGTTGACCAAAAAGAGCTTTACGACCCAATTTTAAGTTTTCAGCTCTCTAACGACTTTCAGGTAAAACGGTTACTTAAAAAGTACCTGCCGGAGGATCAAGAGTCTGTAGGTTACGCCACCTTGCTTGAGTGGAATAACATAATGTACGAGCCAACCGACACCGTGCTCGAATCAACTAAATCGATAGTGCGTATAGGTGCGGTGCAATGGCAAATGCGCTGTGTAGAGTCGGTTGACGAAATGCTAAAGCAGGTAGAATACTTTGTAGATACGGTATCTGACTACAAAAGCGATTTTATATTATTTCCGGAATTTTTTAACGCGCCACTTATGGGTTTAGGCGATCAGAATAATCAAACCGAAGCAATCCGCTATTTAGCCGAATATACCGAAACGTTTAAAAACGCGATGTCGCGTATGGCAATAGAGTATAACGCCAATATTATTACCGGCTCTATGCCACTTGCCGAAGACGATAAAATTTATAACGTAAGTTACTTGTGCCACCGTAGCGGTAAAATAGACGAGCAGCGAAAAATACACATAACCCCGCATGAACAAAATGATTGGGTGATTCAAGGCGGCGACAAAATTGCCGTGTTTGATACCGATGCTGGGCGTGTAGGTATTCAAATTTGTTACGATGTAGAGTTTCCAGAGCTTTCGCGCATATTAGCCAAGCAGGGGCTTGATATACTCTTTGTGCCGTTTTGGACCGACACTAAAAATAGTTATTTACGGGTTCGCCATTGTGCGCAAGCGCGCGCAATCGAAAACGAATGTTATGTGGTTATTGCAGGCTCAGTGGGTAACTTACCTGAGGTAGAAAGCCTAGACGTACAGTACTCGCAATCGGCAGTATTGACCCCGTCTGACTTTTCTTTTCCGCACGATGCAACATTAAATGAAGCCACACCTAATACTGAAATGTTACTATTTAGCGACCTTGATATGGATAAGCTAAAAATTCTTCATAGCGAAGGTACGGTGCGCAATTTAAAAGATCGCCGCGAAGATTTATACGACGTAATTTTGAAAAAGAGAGATGTTTAATGGCATGGGTTTATTTAGTCATTGCCGGCTTGCTTGAAATAGGCTGGCCAATTGGTTTAAAAATTTCACAAAATCCCGACACACGCTGGCAGGGTATAGTAATGGCAATTGCATTTTTAACAGCCAGTGGTTTTATGTTGTGGCTTGCACAAAAGCAAATATCAATGGGGACGTCCTACGCCGTATGGACCGGAATAGGTGCTGCGGGTACGTTTTTAGTGGGTATATTACTTTACGGTGATGCAGCCACGTTTGGCCGTATTGCTGGTGTACTCATGATCATTTGCGGTGTGATAACGCTAAAAATTAGCTCTTAAAAAGAGCGCTTAATACTCGCTTTAAACGTTATAAGCAGCTTATAGTAGCGCAGGTTTAAAAGCCTGCGCTTTTTTATGTTCTCAATTTGGCAGCATCACCAAAATAGCGGCAATGGCTATAAGTATTAAGCCCGCGGTATCTTGCTTTTTAAGTGGCTGTTTGAGCCAAAGTACAGCAATTAGCATGGTAAAAAATACCTCTACCTGACCAAGCGTTTTAACATACGCTACGTGCTGTAAACTCATCGCGCTAAACCAGCCAATAGAGCCTACACAGCTAAAAGTACTAATTGCGGCAGTGGTGCCTTTATATTGCCAAAGTTTGCCAACAGTGTGTGGCTCTTTTAGTAATAAATAGCCAAGTAATATAAGCGTTTGTAGGCTTATTACAAACAGTAAAACCCATGCAGCTGAGTGTGGAAACAATAACCCTGAATTTAAGCTCGCTTCACGCACCCACAGTGATGTAAGGGCAAAGCTGGTACCACAGGCAAGGCCAAGTAACGCTGTTTTGCCATCAAAGTGTTTTACGCTGGTTATACCGCTAAGTAAAAGCACCGCAATAGCGCCTAAAAATACACCCAGCCAACCAAGAAGGCTGAGCGCAGAACCAAAAAACAATACCCCTAAAATAGCCGCTACTAATGCCTCACTTTTAGCAAGCCCTGCACCTATGGCGTAATTATTCATTTTAAACAGTTTTACCATTAAGCCGGTGGCGAGTATTTGCATAACACTTGCGCCAATAATAAACCCCCAAAAGGCATTATTAAACGTAGGCATGGCTGTGTCTTTATATTGATACAAGCCATACAAATATACTGCAGCAATAGGGCCGGCTAAAATAAAGCGCGAGAGGGTTACGCCAGCCACACTTGCATGTGCGCTTAATTTACTTTGTAGGGCATTTCGCCATGCTTGCATAAAGGCGGCTAAAAAAGTGAAAAAGATCCAAGTCATAGAGGTCGTCGGTAAAAAAATAAGGTCTATAAGTTAACAATCTTTAGTTATTAATGCGATGCATTAAGGGTGATAGTGAATATTCATCACCTGCGACATTATGCCGCACTGCTTTATAGGTAAACTTAGCTATAGTAAGTATGATGTTATTGTTTAGCCGCCTGCGTATGTCATAAAACGTGTTGGCGGCTTTTTTGTGTATGTGTGTTATATGTATTGGTTAAATAACTAGGTTTTAAAATAAGAGAATAAATTATGACAACATTAGTAGTATGCGCATTACTTGCTGTATTAATGCCTTATTTTGCAAAAATACCAGTGGCCATTGCAATGGCAAAGCTTGGCCAATACGACAATAAACACCCGCGCTCTCAACAAGCAAAATTAACGGGCTTTGGTGCGCGAACGCTCGCTGCTCATCAAAATTGTTTTGAATCACTTGCAGTGTTTGCCGTTGCTATTGCGGTGGTACTGGGAACTAACTCGGTAAATGCAGTAACCGAAACCTTGACGGTTACTCATATAGTTTCGCGTACTTTGTATTGCATTTTTTATTGGTTGAACTTAGATATTATCCGTTCGCTTGTATGGTTTATTGGCTTAGGCACTGCCATGGCTATGATTATAGTGAGTATTTAATTTTATTGTTAAAACCACAAAGCAAGCGGCCTAAAAGGGCGCTTGCTTTGTGCTCTTGCATCACTTATTAGCCTTAATGCGATACTTTAATTCGCTCTATTAAATCGGTATTAGCAACCTCGCTGTTTATAGCAAAATCGAGCTGTACAAGTACATCATTAAAGCCTGCCTCAGAGATTTTATACTCCCACTTTGCCAGCGCTTCTTTAGCTGATTTATCAAAAACGTCTGACGGCTTAGATTGAATGACACTAATGTTTTTTGTTCTGCCATTGGCGGNNNGAGCCGCTAATGCCTTGCTTAGCTGCTTGGGCTGGGTAGCGAGGTTCAATACGAATTATTGGTGAAATATGCTCTTCTTTAGCGCCCTCTGCTTGCGGTTGCTTTGCAATAGCGAGCGTGCTTAAAATACTTGCTGCAACTAGCAGTAAGCCACCTTTGGCAAGGCGAGAGTGATTACCACTGCCACTGTGCTTTATATTGGTAAGTCGTTGTAACATGGTTTTTTTATCTCCGTAGTGTGAATAAGCCATTAGGCCTGCGGGCGTTGCTGCCGCGCAGTTAACTAAGGCTTTGCTGTATAAAATGTGTTGGTGTGTGGTTTTATTGGCAAGTACCCGCTGATCACAAGTTAGCTCCTGCAAGCGTCTAAAGCTTGCGTAAGCCATCCAAGCGAGCGGGTTAAACCACATTAAAATAGTAGTCAGTAACAGCAGGGCATTTATTAGGTTATCTTTGCGTTTTATGTGCACAGCCTCATGCTCTAAAATAAGTGCCAAAGTGGCTTTATCAAACTGGGTTTTGTAATTACTAGGCAGTATGAGCTTACTTTGCAAAATACCTACCACCATTGGCGATGCAATATGGTTACTGGTATAGGTTTTAATGTGTGAGGTTAGAGTGTGTTCGCTATTAATTAAATAATTGAGCTGCAGGTTTTTTATAAAGCGAATATGCACAACAAACGCTATGCTAAACAGCACTAGGCTAACCACTACATAAAGCACGGCCCAATTTAGGCCTAAGTTATTAATAAGGGGCTGGTTCGGCGTTATTAAATAATGGCTAATGGCGCTGTTTTGTAGTGGCTTAATGTTACTTGGTAAGTTTGCAACCAGTAACGATACGGGGATTAGGCATACTAATTTATACACAAAGCCTGGGCCAAGCAGCCTTAAACTAAAACGCTCACATATAATAAACCCGCCAAGCATTATGCTGAGTAATAATTGCTGCTCTAGTAACCAGTTAAACAGGGTTTGAATATCCATAGCCACTCCTTACTTTTGGTTTTTTTCCCAGTCATCAATGACCTTTTTTAGCTCGTTTATATCTTGCTGCGAAAGCTGCTCTGATTTAGCAAACCCGCTTACCAGCGGCGCTATGCGGCCACTAAAAAAACGCTCAATAAAGTTTTTGCTTTCTTTTAATGTGTAGTCGGCGCGCTCCATACAAGGAGTATAAATATATTGGCGGCCGTCTTTTTCAAAGGTCAGTGCGCCTTTTTTAACTAATCGACCCAGTAGGGTTTTAATGGTTTTTTCGTGCCATTGTTTGTCATCGCTTAAGCGCTCAATTATTTGGCTGGCGGTTGCTGGGTAATTAATCCAAAGTGCATCAAGCACGTCAAATTCTGCTTTTGATAACTCAATCATTTTATTGCCTACAAATGTAATCTTTAAGTTAAGACTACACCTGTAATCTATTTTTGCAAGGTTATTTTTTAACTTTTTTGTGCGCTATTTAAACGAAGGTTAGATTTTTGAAATATCAGTTTTATTAATTTGTATGTAGTGGTTTTCAGGGAGGTTTAGTTTTGAGAGGGCGAGTTCGCTAAATTGCACTCTAAATAAATCAATTACTTTAAAGCCACAGTAATGCGCCATTTTACGTATTTGTCTGTTAAGCCCTTGCTTTAAAATAATACTAAACTGGTTGTCAGCTATTTTTGTTACTTCACACGGTAAGGTTACTTGTTTATCTACGGGGATTCCTGCGGCCATTTTTTCACAAAACGCATTATTAATAGGTTTATCTACCGTGACTAAATAATGTTTCGGCTGGTGGAAGTCAGGGTGAATAAGTTGATTACAAAAATCTCCGTCGTTGGTCAAAATAAGCAATCCGCGAGAGTCTTTATCTAATCGGCCAATGGGGTAAACCCGAGTGTGGGTAGGTAAATGGTGAATAAGACTGGCGGGGTCATTTTCATTTAATTTGCAGTCAATACCTACAGGCTTGTGATACGCAAAATAAACTAAATCGGCAGCCCCTTTTACTGCTTGGCCATTAACTATTACGTCGTCTTGCTCATTAACGTGATCAATATGATTAGCAGGGCGATTATTTACAGTCACCACACCTTCATCAATTAAACGCGATGCTTGTTTTCGTGAGCACACACCAGCGTGAGCAATATATTTAGCGAGTCGAATTTTGTTGCTCATAAGCTTAAAAAGGCAGTGATGTAATAATTTGATCGCGATTATAGCAAAGGTGCGTATCTATAAAGTTACTTTTTATTAAAAGGCGATTGTTATGGGTATGAAATTTTCTGAGTTAAAAAAGCACGAACCATTACAAAAGGTGGTCGCGCACTCCCTTGAAATGGCGCTCTATCAGGTGTCTGTCATTATAAATAACGTAGAGTATTACGTTACTGAAGAAAATGGCGCTTTTGTTAAAGCGCTCAGCCCGCTGCATATTCAAAAACGTTTTGAAAAAATAGCCTACGCCGAAATGGTACTGCGACATACTAGCGCTTACGATGAAATGTGCGGCCAACCCGAAAAAACAAGCAGCAATTTGCTAGAAGTACCTTATGGAAAAAATAACCTTTTTTAATTAAGTTTGTTTGCTAGTATCTGCTTCTTTAAGGGCGGTACATGTATCAATTAAAAGCAGATAATACCGATGCGTTAAACTCAGCGCTTCGCACTAAAATAGTTGAATTTAACGCGCAGCATTTTGATGCGCAAAGAGTGCCATTAGGCTATAAATTTGTTGATGAGCAAGGTGAGCTTATTGCAGGTATTAGTGGGTGTGTGTTTGGAAATTGGCTGATGATTAGTTGGCTTTGGTGTAGCGGTGTAGCGCGAGGTCAAGGGCTTGCAGATAAGTTACTAACGGCACTTGAACAATCAGCTGCTGAACTAGGTGCAACGACCGCACAGCTCGATACACTCGATTTTCAGGCCAAGCCTTTTTATGAAAAGCGCGGATACGTGGTTAAGTATCAGCTTAACAACTATCCGCGCTCTGGTACGCGTTACTTTATGGAAAAAACGCTTTAATTTAGCAGCTTAGTGTTATTTCTCTTTTAGTGGCTCACCATCAAAGCTCAGGCCTAAAAATGGAGTCGCTTCTGGCGCTAACATAAATGTGCGAATGTTCATGTGATCATCGCCTTTAGGGTTTTGTAGTACGTCTTCGCGGTAAAACTTACCAAAGCAATCCAATGTATTTTGCTTGCTTAAATCGTTTAATTTAGCAAACGCAAAAATTTTACATGAGCCGTTGTTCTCGCTTGCAGAGCTAAGTAAGCCGTGGTTATTAAATCCACACGCGGTAAAATCGTAATTAGCTTCTATTACCGCCATGGTATCGCTAAATTGTATGCTTTTAGGGTTGTCTGCAAGTTGCTGTAAAAAATCGTTTAATAACATGTTTGTCCTTTTCTAACAGAAGATTCAAAGAGAAAAATTAATAGTCGTTGCTTGTAAGCTCTGCACTTAAAAGCTTTCCGTCATAAATATAAAAATAACCATCCCAGTGTTGAGAAGTAAATTCTGCTGAGTCAAAGAACTCGTCGTAATCGCCTAACTTAGCAAGGCTTGCAACAGGGTCGTTGTATTTTACGCCTGATAAGTTCCACTGTGTACTTTGGTTAATATAGCCAGTTAATGCAGCGAGCTTAATTTTAGCGGTTGAAAAGGGCTCCACAAGCTTTAATTTAGAAATGTAGCCGTTGCCTTCATATATAAACTCATAACAAGGAGTAATGATTATATTGTCATGATTTTCATTAACTACTTTAAGCGTTTTACTATTTTTGTGTTTTTTTAAGTATTCATCGGCCAATATTGTGCCGTTATAGCATTGAGTGTTGCTCTTTATATGTTCAACTAATTCACCGTGCGATATACCAACAACTCTTTGCTCTGACTTGTTAATAGATACTTTATAAGATGCGGTTTCCACTTCATCAAAACTGTTTTTTAATTTATTAATTGCTGGTTGGGTTAAATCTGTATCTAAGAAAATAGCCTGATCTGTACCGGTGCTTATTTGTAATTTTTCATTTGCCAAAGAAAGCTCATTATTTATCACCATAGGTAGTAGCGTTTCATGGAACTGATAACCTATAAATACATTGTTTTTAAAGTGAAAAGCATGATTTCTTCCATATACAAGTATTGCGTTATTGTTATCGCTTAGCGATAAACTAGCAAGTCCGAGAGACGCTAATACCTGCTCATAGCTACTGCCAAATTGGAGTCCGAAAAAGTTAGTGGGGGTGATGAGGGGGTTGTTAAATTGAGTAAACTTAGGGTAATTGTTTATGTCTAAAGTGACATCAATTGCATTCCCCTCAATGGTATTTGAGAGGCTGTGCTTGTGCATTCCAGAAATAAATAGCTCGCTAGTCATAGCGACTTGTTGATTGCAGTTTTTTGAGGGGGTGAGCTTAATAAGGTAATGTAATTTCTTTTGGGCTCTGCTTATTGTAGGAGTTTCAGCAGCGTGGCTGCTATTTGTAGTAAAGCGTTCCTCTACATATAGTTGCTCATGCTGTTGATTGTACTGTTCGCTATACTTATTCAGCGCTTTTTGTCTAAGGTTTTGTCTTTTTCTTTGATGGTTATCTAAATCTCTCAGTGTAGCGCTAAGGCTTATTTCTATTTCGGGTGAAATAGCCTCACAACTTTTGTCTTTTACAAAATAATTTGTTGCCTGAGCAGTACATTGCCAAAAACAAAGTAGTGTAAATAGTAGAGTACGCATAAACTTCCTTTTATTATTTTTTGTTTATTTAGCACTCAACTCTAACTCATCTGTTTGTTGATTTATATTAAATTTATATCTAGATAAAAAGTTCATTCCTAACAAACCTTGGCCGCGGGTGTTTTCAATACTGAGCACTTCAAAACCGTAAATAGTTTGCATCCCTACTTTAAACGACTCAATTTGGTAGCGTTTTACTCTAATTTGCCCATTCGCCGTGTTTACGGTTACATCGCCTAAATACAGTGGTCTGGGTGAAAGTTGGTTAAGCACGTCACTCGAAAGAGAAGTAATACTTGCGCCGGTATCTATCATTAGCTCTGTTTGGATTGAGCTATTTAGCTCGGTGCTAATTAAGTAATGTGCGCCGTAGGGGGTAAGCGCAATAAAGTCATCTTGCGATTGAGCTTTCTCTATCATTGCGTGTAAGGCAGTTACTTCGGCTTGTAGTGGGTGATTTGATGGCATGCGCTCAATAGTTGTTAAGGCGCTAATAAAGTCCTCTAGTTGATAATAAGCATGAGCGAGTGCGTATAAAAAATGGCTATTGTCGTTTTGATAGTCGAGCCAAATTTGAGTTTGTTCAATAATTGTTTGCCAATTTTGCTGCTCACTCAAACTATGCAGTTCGTTAGTCGTTAAATTCACAAGGCGCCTATCTACAGGGCCTTGTTGGTGCTTATTTAATAATGGGTAGAGCTCAAATAGCGCAATAATTGCGTTTTGCCGTTGTCCGCTTTTTACCAGGAAATCAACGTGTAAAGTGAGTAACTCGGTATTGTAAGGGTCTTTATTTAAAAGTGCATTTAACAATGACTGGCTAAGCGGTAGGTTTGTGTTTAGCCATTGCTTTAGTTGTGCTACCCACGAAGCGTATAAAGTATGTGCTTTTTTTGGAGCACTTAGATTTAGTTGCTGATACGTATTTAGAGCATCATCAAATTTGTGTTGTGTAAATTGCTGTTGAGCTTGGCTGAGCAGGTTACTTTTTGGCGCTTTGATGCTCTTGCCGCTGTGGATTTTGTGTGTGCCAACTACAGGCTGTTTTTGTGGCCACAATAAGTAAGCGTTTAGGCCAAGTGAGCCTATTAATAGCAAGGTAATTAGCTTGGTATAATGGCTCATTGCAACCTCTTCGTTCTATTTAGGCTATTTGATAAAGTGCGCTAAGGCATGAATATTCGCAATTTCAACATCGGCAAGGCCTTTGTAGTGATAAGCCGCGCCTTGGTCGTTTAACCAAACCGATTGGCAGCCTGCATTATTAGCGCCTTGTACGTCGGTATCTAGGCTATCGCCAATATGTAAAATTTCACTTTTAGCCACGTTTAAGTGCGCGGCGGCTTTATCAAACAGTGTACCGTGGGGTTTGGCTTTACCGTGCATACCAGCTTGCAATACCAGCTCAAATTTATCGCGTAAGTTAAAGCGCTCAATTTCTACATTGCCATTGGTTATTGCAACCAGCGTAAAGTGCTGGGCTAAGTTATCTAGCAGCTTTAGTACGTCGTCAGTTACCACTATTTTACTGCGCGCATCGGCAAAAGCGTTATAGGCAGCATCGGCATGATGCTCTACCTCATGCTCATTTAAATCTAGCTTTGAAAGGGCTAAGCGAAGCGTATGTTGGCGCCATTTAGTTACATTATCAGCAAGCTCTGGTAACTGTAATACAGCCTCGTTACGGCATTTTTGCCAGTATTTTGGGCCTTGTTGTAAGTAGCTGGGTAGCGCGTTTAAATAATCTTGCTGGGCTTTAACCGCGGCTTTTATTATAGGGTGGTTGTTATACAGGGTGTCGTCTAAATCAAAGCTCATAACTGAAAAAGGGCGAGGAGCACGATTAAATCGGATCATAATTACATTCCTAATCGGTTTGTTTTTTAGCACGCGGATGAGTGTTGTCGTACACTTTTGCTAAATGCTGAAAATCTAAATGCGTATATACTTGCGTAGCCGATAAACTACTGTGCCCTAATAATTCTTGCACAGCGCGTAAATCGCCAGATGATTCTAAAATATGAGAGGCAAACGAGTGGCGAAGTTTATGCGGGTGCACTTGTGAGCTAATGCCTTGTTTTATTCCCCACTCTTGCATGCGTAAGCGAACTTGGCGAACCGAAATACGATTTTTTTTACTGCTTAAAAACACCGCCATTTCGTCAGGCTTTGCAAATTGCCCTCGTATGTTGAGCCAATTTTTTAACGCTGTGAGCGCTTTGCGACCCACGGGAATGAGGCGCTCTTTGTTACCTTTACCTTTGACTAATATTTCGCCGCTTGCAGTGTTTATATCGCGTAAGTTGGTGCCAACTAACTCGCTAATGCGCAGCCCCGATGAATACATAAGCTCCATCATAGCTTTGTCTCGTATGGCTAATGGGTCGTCGTCGTTAATCTCCAATAGACTTGCCATCTGATCTACATCGAGATTTTTAGGTAAAGGCTTAGAAAATTTAGGGCCTTTAATGCCTTGTGCCGGATTATGATAATGCGCGTGCTGAGCGATGTTTTTAGCTTTTAAAAATTTATACAAACTACGAATGCAGCTTAATTTTAAACTAATGGTGCGCCCACTTAATTGCTTTGAACGAAGCGCCATGCTGTAGCGGCGAATATGCTCGCCTTGTACGCCAAACCAGTCATCACATAATTTACTAAAATACAGGGCGGCAAAGTTTAGTTGGCTAACATACTGATTTACAGTGTGCTCTGAGTACTGTCTTTCGTACTTTAAATAGTCACTAAATAAATGAATGGGTGTACGCCAATGCTCACTTAATTGCTCAGTGTTAGGCGTCTCGTCGCTCATGCCAATTCCAACAGCCTAAGTTGCAATGCATGAACAAAATCAAGCACGAATAGGTTATCTTGTGCGGGTTCAAAATGGTTTTCATCATGGCTGCCAAAGGCCAATATAGCGACCGGTTTTTCAGCGCAACCAATAAGATAAATAGCAGAAGACTGCGTGTTTTCACAAAATAATAGCTCACGCTCTTGCTGATTAACGCGTCCTAAGTAGTGCCCAAATTGGCTAAGGCGGTGCTCAATAAGCCCATCTAAAGTGTTGTTGTATTTAACCAACCTACACTCGCTAATGTGTGGGCTGGTACAAATAATATTGCGCAAATTAGCGGCAAGCGTATTAAAGTCGTAGTTTGTCCACAGTTGGCGGTGGCATTGGCTAAACAAGCGATATACTAGCTCATTTTGCGTAGCGTGTTCGCTCATACTGTGTATTTGATTTTTTAACTGAGTATTGTGCTCGCGCAATTGGCGCTGTTGTATGTGCACAAGCGAGGTGGCACCTTGCGTTTTGTGGTGTAACTCAAGTTGTGCAAGTAGCTCTGGCTGCTCTATTAAAAAATCAGGGTGGCGCGCCAAATACTCAGCGACTTGCTCTTTTGTTAGCTCGCTCATAAGGCAACTTGACCATCAAATACATGCTCGGCTGGGCCGGTCATGCGGACAGGGTGACCTTCGCCGCTCCAACGTACTTGTAATGTGCCGCCGGGTAAATCAACTTGTACCGTGGTGTTAAGTTTGCTTTGAATGTGGCCAATTACCATTGCTGCGCAGGCACCCGTGCCACACGCTAGGGTTTCACTAACGCCGCGCTCCCACACTCTAAGTTTAATATGATCTTGTGATACCACCTGCATAAAGCCAATATTGGCACGATTTGGAAAACGTTCGTGATTTTCAAGCAGCGGACCAAGCACCTCAACTTGTGCGGTAGCTATATCGTCAACTTCTAACACGCAATGCGGATTACCCATAGACACAGCGCCACTAAATACAGTGTGCTCTTGAGCTCTTATTATATAAGTAAGTTCTCGCTTGCTGGCTTTAAGCGGGATTTTAGCAGGCTCAAAATTAGGATGGCCCATGTTTACCGTCACTTGGCCGTCTTTTTCTATATATAGCGTGAGGTTGCCCGACTTAGTCGAGACACTAATTTTGTGCTTGTTAGTTAAGCCTTTCATGCGCACAAAGCGGGCAAAACAGCGTGCGCCATTTCCGCATTGTTCTACTTCATTGCCATCGGCATTAAATATACGGTAATGGAAGTCGAGATCAGGGGAGTAAGGGGCTTCAACCATAAGTAATTGGTCAAAGCCAATACCAAAGTGGCGATCAGCCAGTTTTTTGATTTGATCGCGAGACAAAAATACATTTTGTGTAATGTTATCAATTACAACAAAGTCGTTGCCTAAGCCGTGCATTTTGGAAAAATTAACTAACATAGCGCTCTAATTCGGGTTTGCTCTGCGCTAATCATGCCACAGAGCAGCGCCTTAACAAAAACGTTTATGGTAAAATTTTCTCACCTTGATAAAGGCTCTCGATGGTTTCGCGTTGGCGAATAAGGTGGTGTTGCTCACCATCTACCATTATTTCGGCCACGCGTGGGCGAGAGTTGTAGTTTGAACTCATTGTAAAACCATAGGCACCAGCACTTCGCTGCGCCAATAAGTCGCCTTGTTTAAGGGCTAGCTCGCGGTCTTTTCCTAAAAAGTCGCCGGTTTCGCACACTGGGCCCACAATATCAAAGTTATGTGTTGGGGTGTCGTCATCGCGCACCGATACAGGAATGATTTTTTGCCATGCCTGATAAAGCGAAGGGCGAAGCATGTCGTTCATACCCGCATCGACAATGGCAAAAAATTTATCCTGGTTTTGCTTAATAAATTCAACCTGCGTTACTAAAATTCCAGCATTAGCGGCTATAGCGCGCCCTGGCTCAAAAATAAGTTCAAGGTGTTTGTAATTGGCTAAGCGCTCGGTAACCTGCGCAGCGTATTCACTTGGGTGAGGTGGCTGTTCATCATTGTAAGGAACGCCTAAGCCGCCGCCAATATCTAAATGAGTAAGCTCAATACCATTTGCTTTAAGCTCATCTATTAATGCCATTAGCTTATCAAGCGCTTCTAAAAAAGGTTTAACCTCAGTTAATTGCGAGCCTATGTGGCAATCTACACCTGTTACTTTTAGACCAGGTAAAGACGCCGCATGCTGATAAACGCTCACAGCCGTTTGAATATCGATACCAAATTTGTTTTCTTTTAAACCGGTAGAAATATACGGGTGAGTTTTGGCATCTATATCAGGGTTTACACGAATAGAAATAGGGGCTTCTAAATTTAACTCGCACGCTACCTCAGAAATACGCTCAAGCTCTGAGGCCGACTCAACGTTAAAACATTTAATACCTAACTTTAGTGCATAAGCAATTTCGTCGGCGGTTTTAGCCACACCTGAAAACACCACTTTACTGGCATCACCGCCAGCTTTTATTACACGCGCCAGCTCACCTTTAGACACTATGTCAAACCCTGAGCCTAAACGCGCTAATATATTTAATACTGCAATATTAGAATTGGCTTTAACTGCGTAGCACACCAAACTTTTATGATTTTTAGTGGCATTTGCAAAGGCTAAATAATGGCGCTCAAAAGTAGCACGCGAGTACACATAACACGGCGTACCATAGTGCTGAGCAATTGTGGCAATGCTGACATCTTCGGCAAATAATTGATTGTTTTGATAGTTAAAATAATCCATTTATTGCTCCTGCACTTGCTCTGTGTTGGTTTTTTTTACGGGCGTTGGCTGTGCCGTATTAGGGGGCGTGTTTTGCTCAGCCTGTTGCTCTGGTAAATACAAAGGCCCGCTTTGGCCGCAGCCAGCTAATGCACTTAGCAGTAAAGTACTTATATATAGTCGTTTTAATTGTAAGGTATGTGTCGCTTTCATTAGATTAATACGGTTGCTGGCTTTATAATCGCAGAGTAACAGAATATCTAAAAAATGCAGCTATTCGCGGATGATTTTATTCCTGTTACACTAGCTGTATATAAACCGTACCCAATATTAGGCAGCTCGCCTGCAAAGGAAAATTACAATGACTGAACACGAATATCACCAATTAGCCGAAGCTCTTATGTTCACAATTGAAGAGCAAGTTGATGATTGCGAAGCAGATTTAGACTACGAATCGGCAGAGGGTATTTTAGAAATAATTTTCCCTGATAAAAGTAAAATTGTAATTAACAAACAAGCGCCTTTGCATCAAGTGTGGGTTGCGACTAAATTTAATGGCCACCATTTTGAAATGCGTGACGGCCAGTGGATTGATAACCGCTCGGGCGCAGAGTTTTGGGAGTTTATGAACCAAGCGTCTACTCGCCAAGCTGGCCAAGAAATTAAGTGGCAATCAAGCTTATGAGTTTAGAGTTTGCACAATACCCAGCGCAAGGTGAGCACAAAGCCACTGTTATTTGGCTACATGGTTTAGGCGACTCGGGCGATGGCTTTGCTCCGGTTGCACCGCAACTTAACTTACCCAGTGAGCTTGGTATACGATTTATTTTTCCGCATGCGCCTATTCAACCGGTCACCATAAATGGTGGCATGGAAATGCGCTCGTGGTACGACATTAAATCTATAGAATTAGACAAACGTGCCGATGAACAAGGCGTGAGAGATTCAGCCGAAAAAGTGCAAACCCTGATCAATCAAGAAATTGAAAATGGTATACCTGCCAATAAAATTATTTTGGCGGGCTTTTCGCAAGGGGGCGTGGTGTCTCTACATTTAGCGCCGCGATTTGAGCACAAACTTGCAGGTGTTATGGCGCTGTCTACTTATATGTGCGTGCCTGAAAAGCTAGCGCAAGAAGCAAAGCATACTGATTTAAATGTATTTATGGCTCATGGTAGCCAAGATAATGTAGTACCGCATAGCGCGGGTAGAAGTGCGTTTGAAGTATTAACAGCACATAACATGGATGTAAGCTGGCAAGAATACCCTATGGCTCATCAGGTTTGCGCAGAAGAACTGCAAGCTATTCGCCAATGGTTAATTGCCCGTTTAAGCTAATTTGGAGCCGCTGAGGTCAATATGAGTCAAAAAATAGTTATTAAAGCAAATGTAAAACGCGAACCACAAAATAGTGTACCTAATGTAAGCTACGAGTGGCATTGGCGTCGTATTGCGAGTGTTTCTATGTTGGTAGCAATGACCTCGGCAGCGATTGTGTATGGCTTAACTAGCTCGGTAAATGCCGAGCAGGGCGAGCAACCTAATGAGCAATCGCCGTATTCACATTTAAGCGACAACACAGCAGATAATGTTGAGCCCACGGTGAGTGTAAATGACGAGCAAACGCGCCCAAATGAGCTTACAAATGATATAGCAGATGTTGCGCCAGCGGTGCTTGAAGATGAAAGCGTTAATAATACTTCGTTAGCGCAAAGCAATAATGAGCAAACGAATAGAGAGCCAATTGCTAACGTCCAAAGCAATCAAGTTTCTGTTATTGAGCAATCAGATACCGAACTCGCTGAGCCTATTGCTAATCAGCCGCTTACTAGCACGCAGTTAAGCGCATCACCCAATGAACAGTTCCCAGATATTGAAAACGACGACGGTTCGCTAACTAGCAGTGAAGGTTTTTCATCTAATGCGCACATTGCCAGTGTTGCGTTAGGTGCACAAATTGATACAGGTAAAATTAGCCGTGCAGTGCTTACTCGCAAAGTAAGTAAGCGCGAGCCCACTAATGTATTTGCTGCAGATATTCGCTTAAATCAGTTTGAAGAGGCGCTTTCGTTTTTTAGTGAGCTTAAAAACCTACAAGGCCAACAAGTAAAGCATGTATGGTCTTATGAGGGTGAAACCATGGCTGAGATTTCGCTTAATGTTACTTCGCCGCGCTACAGAACGTACTCAACCAAAAATATTATGAATACACAAACAGGCCATTGGCGTGTAGATGTTGTTGATGAGCAAGGTAATTTAATTGCTCAAAAAGAATTTAGAATTTTAGCTAATTAAGCTTGGCTATTAGCTGTAACTATTTGGATACCCCTATGACAGAAAAAACAAAGTTAGTACGCATTGCAACCCGTAAAAGTGCTTTAGCGCTTTGGCAGGCTGAATTTGTAAAAGCACAGCTTGAGCATTTTCATGCTGATGTGCGCGTAGAATTAGTCCCTATGTCTACTCAAGGGGATATTATTTTAGATACACCGCTTGCTAAAATTGGTGGTAAAGGCTTGTTTGTTAAAGAGCTTGAGCAAGCAATGTTAGATGGCCGCGCGGATATAGCAGTGCATTCAATGAAAGATGTACCCGTAGAATTTCCAGAAGGCTTAGCACTGCACACAATTTGTGAGCGTGAAGACCCGCGCGACGCGTTTGTATCAAATAACTTTGCCAATTTAAGCGAATTACCACAAGGCGCTGTAGTAGGCACTTCTAGCCTTCGTCGTCAGTGCCAAATTAGAGCTTTGCGCCCTGATTTAGTCATTAAAGACTTACGTGGTAATGTTAATACCCGTTTAGCTAAGCTAGATGATGGCCAGTATGATGCGATTATTTTAGCCGCAGCCGGACTGCTACGTTTAAAAATGGACGAGCGTATTGCTGATTATATTGAGCCTGAGGTATCTCTACCTGCTAACGGCCAAGGTGCTGTCGGCATTGAATGTCGTATTGACGATGAAGTAACAAAAGCCTTACTGGCCCCGCTTGAGCATACCCAAACACGTATTCGTGTAAATGCAGAGCGTGCTATGAATCGTCATTTAGAAGGTGGCTGCCAAGTACCAATTGGTGCCTACGCATTAGTTGATGGCGAGCAAGTGCATTTACGTGGCCTCGTGGGCGCGGTAGATGGTAGTGAAATTTTACATGACGAAGTAACCGGTCATATAAATGATGCCGAAGCTATCGGTGTGCAGCTTGCTAAAAAGTTATTAGCGCAAGGCGCCGACAAAATATTAGCAGAAGTATATAGAGACGCATAAATGACACATATCCTGATAACTCGGCCCGAAGGAAAAGGCGCAGCCCTTGCTCAGCAACTTGAGCAAGGGGGTTATCAGGCGTCATTATTTCCTGTTTTAAAAATATCCTACCTTACTCCTTCTACTACCGAGCTAAGCCCGTTAATTAATGCCGATAAAATTATTTTTATCTCTCAAGATGCCGTTACTGCCCTTGCGCAATTAAAGCCAACAATAAATACCAAAGCGCAATTTTACGCAGTAGGGCTGCAAACTGCAGATACTATTTATGCGTTATTAGGCGTGCGAGCAGCAGTGCCTAAGCTACATGATTCTGAAGGGTTATTGGCGCTAAACTCGTTAGCTGAGGTTGATGGTAGCAATATTGTATTAGTAAAAGGCCAAGCGGGGCGCCCTGATATTGCCAAAACCTTAAAGGCGCGTGGGGCATTTTTAAATAACTGTGTGGTATACAAGCGCGAGCCAATAAGCGCTGAAAAAACCAACTGGACAGACCACTGGCAAAGCCTGAAAGTACAAGGTATAGTCATAACCAGTAATGCAGCAGTTGATGCAATATTTAATAACCTGACTGAACAACAGTTACAGTGGTTACAACAGTGCCGATTTTATGTTGCTAGCGAGCGTATAGCCGCTTATTTACAACAGCAACAGGTAAGCTCGGCTAATATACACATTGCCGCAGGGGCAAGCGATACCGCTATGTTTTCCTGCATAAAACAGCAAGGTAGCAAGATGAGCGAACAGTCAAAGCCAGTAACGGCAGATAACACACCAACCACTAAGGCAGCGGCTNTTCTGCACAAAAAAAAGAGGCAGCTAAAGCACACAGTAAACCACATAACGATAAGCAAAAAATAAGTAAATTAGCGGTATTAGCGCTGATCATTTCGCTTATTGTTGCCTGTGGTGTAGGGTATGAGTTTTACCAAAAACTCAATGCAGGTAAAGCCCAAAATGTAGCTGTTAATGAACTAAAAGAAGAAAACGCGTTATTGTCACAAGAGTTACAGGCGCTCAAGTCTGCGCAATCTAATCTTCAGCAAGCATTGTTCAATAGTGAGCAAAAAGTGGCTGCTGCGCTTAATGAAAGTGCAGAGAACAACCAGCAACAATTAAAAGCAGCATTGCAACAAGCTCAACAGCAAGGCGCTTCACTAAACCCGCAAGAAGTAACCAGCTTACAACGTATGGCTGAGTTTAAACTGTGGGCTGAAAAAGATTACCAAGGTGCTAGCGCTGTACTTAAACGCTTAGATGCCTTATTGAGTGAACACCCAGGTACTGTTGCAGTTCGCCAAGCAATAACACAAGATATTCAAACATTAGATAGCTTAAAACCTATCCCAACAGAAGCCATTTACTTAAAACTTAATAGCGTGTTATCAAACATAGATAACCTTGCATTTAATGCCGTTAACATACCGCAAGAAGCAGCAGAAATTGAAAAAAATGCCTTGAGTGAAGATGTAAGCGATTGGCAGCAAAACCTAAGTAATAGCTGGAATAAGCTAGTTGATAGCTTTATTACTATTCGTCAGCACGAAGGGGTTGCTATAGAGCCACTGCTAACCGATCAGGAGCGCCACTTAATTAATCAACGTATTAAATTAAATGTGACGCAAGCTCAAGATGCATTAATGAGCAAACAAGCGAGCATTTATTTTAGTGCCATAAGTGAGGCAAAGCGTCTTGTTAATGAGTACTTTAAACAAGATGACGAGGCGACAAAAGTTGTTATAAATGCACTAACTAGCCTAGAAAAAGAGCCATTAAACTTTAACCCTGAAGTAAACCTACAAAGTACGCAGCAGGTTAAGGAGTGGGCGCAATGATAGGGCTTATAGTATTAATTGTTGCGATTGTTTTAGTATTAGCGATTACGCCATTTGTACTGGATGAAAAAGGCTATGTGCTGATCTCGTTTAACAACACCACGATTGAAGGCACGATTGTATCGTTTTGTATTATGGCGGTAATTAGTGCAACCATTTTGTTTTTAACTTACAAATTAGTGCGCTATTTATTCTCGATTTATCATAATACTAAACATGGTTTTTTTGCGCGTAGCGAAGAGCGAAAGCAAGCAGCTATAGAGCAAGCTTTATGGAGTGCAATAAACGATGATTACGAGCTTGTAGAGCAAACGTTATCAGGTAATAGTGTACCCAGTAAGTTTGAAGATATACGCTTAGCGCTATTAGCAAAAGCAGCGCTTGCTAATAACCAAACTGACAAAGCTCTAGAGCGTTTATTTGAAATTAGCCCAGAGCAGCAACTTAACGTTGCTAAACTTTGGATAGCCAGTGGCGATAGTAGCGCAATAGAATCACAAATGCGTGCTAACAGCGATTCAAAAAAAGCGACACCACTTGAGCTTAAGCTATACGCCGAAATACTTGTACAGCAACAGCACTTTAGTGCACTTGAAGACTTTTTACCGCGTTTACTTCGCAAAAAAGTCCTCAACGATGCGCAGTGGACGCAGCTGTTTAATGCCTATTTTAATGCACAAGCTAGCGATAAAATAACTGAAAAATATAAACAACTTCCTAAAAAGCTACAAGCTCATGCTAATACAGCTTACTTAATGCAAATGGCTAAAGTGGGCCAGTTAAGTGCGATTGAAAGTGACTTAATTAAAATGGTGAAGCACGACGAGCAACATGCTCAGCTGGCTAATATATTAAGTAACGCCACCTCGGCAGAGGCTGTAAAGCTTCAAAGTAGTATTCAAGAGCGCCTGAAAAAAGATGATGCAAACAACGCATTATTACTCTCGCTTGCGTGTTTAGCTAATGCTCAAGGCGATTATGAGTTAGCCGCAAAGGTTTTTGATAAAGCCTTGAATATCGAAAACAAAAAGCAATTTGCTCAGCAAGCAGCGCTTAGCTATAAAAATACCGCACAAGCCGATAAAGCACTCGTTTTGTATCAATAAAGGCTACACTTATACTTTTGCAGCTTTGATATTCGGGAGCATTGGGTTGAAACACTTTTTCATTGTCACTGTAAGTTTAGCGTGCGCTTACTTTTTTACCGGATATTTTAGTAATTTACTATTAGCGATAGATGGCTACGCAGTGGCTGTGTGGCCGCCTTCGGGAATTGCGCTTGCTGGCTTTTTAATTTGGGGCAGAAAGAGCTTACTAGGTATTGTTTTAGGGGCTTTTTTTACTAACCTCATTCATTTAGAAAGCGCCTCAGCGATATTTCAGTTAAGTGTATTTATGCATGCTGCGGCTGTTACCTTTGCTGCTACTTTACAAGCATGGGTAGGTAGCCAATTGGTCACGAAAGTGATTAAAGCACCACTCGACTTATCTTCTTTAAAGCACTGTATTCAAAGCCTCGTTGTTGCCGGCCCATTGTGCTGTGTTATAGCTGCAGGTGTAGGCACCAGCTTATTAATTTTTAATGGCGTTATTGTGTCTCAAGCCGGTTGGGATACGTTTATAGCGTGGTGGATAGGCGACAGTATTGGGGTGCTTGTTTTTACTCCGCTTATGCTGGCGGCATTTAATTATTCACAGGTAAATTATCGCCTCCAAGTTATACTGCCCTCACTGTTAATTTATATGGTTATAAGTATTAGCTTTTATGGCGCGGCCAGTGTAAAAAAAGAAAAAAACATTCAAAAAGAAGAGCTGAAAATATTAGCCACTCAAGATGCTATCAACAATAAAATTAACGAAATAACAGCACACCTCGCCTTACTGGCGACCTTTTTTTCTAGTAGTGACGATGTGAGCTTTACTGAATTTAAGCAGTTTACTTCTAAGCAGCTTAGTTACAGCGAAGAAATTTTAGCATTTGAGTGGGTGCCCTACTTACCAAGTGAAAACTTAGCTCAGTATATAGAGGCTAATAACAACACCGAGCTGGCTAAATATAGCTTAAAAGAAAGAGCAAAAGATGGCAGTTGGCAAGCCGCACCCCCACGAGATTTTTACTACCCCGTACAATACGCACATCCTTTGTCGGGAAATGAAGATGTAATTGGCTTTGATCTTGCCTCAAATGAGGTAAGGCGATCTGCACTAATAAAAGCAAAAGTGTTAAATGAGTTGGTGATCAGTGAGCCAATAAATTTAGTACAAAACGAAGCTGAGCGCGGCGTGTTGTTTTTTCATCCGGTGTTTGGCAACAATATTACCGAAGACGATTTTAAAGGTTTTGTGGTAGCTGTTGTTAGTTTAGAAAGACTATCAAACGCGGTGTTATTTGATCAAAACAACGGCGTTGCAGTGAGCTTTACAGACACCACAACAGAGAATAATGCACAGCCTATTTTTATTGCCGATCATCAGCAACTATTGCCGTTAAAAGACTATAAGTTATTGGTAGGTAAGCGGGTGTGGCAGGNCTGGCTTGCACAAATAGCCGGCATGTTATTTGTTTGGTTGCTTATTACCTTTTTAATATCGGTAACGGGTACCAATATTCGTATACGTGAGCAGGTAGCAAAACAAACAAAAATTTTACGCTTAGAAAAGCAAAAGGCCGATGAAGCCAATGAAATAAAAAGCCAGTTTTTAGCAAATATGAGCCACGAAGTTCGCACACCTATTAATGGTATTAAAGGGCTGCATTATTTAGCCCTACAGCAAAACGATTGGCAGCAAGCTCGCAGCTATATTGAACAAGCGGATGGGGCTCTGGGCGTATTGCTAAGAGTATTAAATGATGTGCTCGATTTTTCTAAAATGGAAGCAGGCAAACTTGATTTAATTCAAGAGCCAATTGATGTAGGCACACTCAGTGAAGAAGTGGCCAATTTACTGCAGTTTGATATAGAAGCAAAGTCGCTAGAATTTATGCTTGATTACGATAAATCAAGTAACTTGGTTATCAACACCGACCCAATTCGCTTAAAACAAGTTTTACTAAACCTAATCAATAATGCCATTAAGTTTACGGCCAAAGGCAGCATCACGCTTAAAGTGTGGCAATCAAAAAAAATGACTTACTTTAGCGTTAACGATACCGGTATTGGTATTAGTAAAGAGGCGCAAAAACAGCTCTTTAAACCGTTTGCACAAGCAGATAGTTCTACCTCGCGTCAATATGGCGGCACGGGCTTAGGTTTAAGTATATGCAAAAAGCTTGTAGAGTTGATGGGTGGAGAAATTGATTTAATAAGCCACGAAGGGCACGGTTCTACGTTTACTTTTAGCCTGCCAATTTATTCGCCGCTACCAAAGGCTGAGCAAATAAAGCAACAATATGATGAGATAGATGTTAGTACGCTTTCTTTTGCAGATTATAAATTATTGCTTGTTGAAGATAACCCATTAAATCAGCACGTCGCGAGCGCTATTTTAAAAACCAAAGGGTGCGTTGCTGATATTGCTAATGATGGTTTTGAGGCGATTGAAAAGCTGACAGAGCATACCTACGACATTGTGCTTATGGATATACAAATGCCAAAAATGGATGGCCTTGAAGCCACGCGAGTTATTCGTAATGAACTTGGTTTGTTTGACCTACCTATTATTGGCTTATCTGCTAATGCCCACGATGACGATGTTAAAAAAGCAGTTGCCAGCGGTATGGATAATTATATTACTAAACCCATTGAAGCAAATACCTTATTCAAAACACTCTGGCATCACTTAGCTCATCAAAATAAGTGAACAAAAACCTAATTTTGTTCACTTTTAGAGTAAAAAGCAGACATATGACCGCTAATATTTACTTTAACTGCTCTACACTTGAAAAATAACTGTACCTGCGTATCATGCGCGCAATTTTAACCTAACCGAGTCGCTATTATGATAAATAAAAAATTACCTCTGCTAGATATTCATCGTCATTTAGATGGCAATGTACGTGCGCAAACCATACTAGAGCTTGGTCGACAGTTTAATATTACGCTACCTGCTGATAACGTAGAGGCGCTTATCCCTCATGTGCAAGTTATTGATCCTGAGCCTGATTTAATGGCGTTTTTGCAAAAGCTCGACTGGGGTGTAACGGTACTGGGCGATTACGACGCCTGTAGACGCATTGCCGTTGAAAACATAGAAGACGCTCAAGCGCAGGGACTTGATTATGTAGAGCTTCGCTTTAGCCCGTATTATATGGCACAAAGCCAAGGCTTACACCCGCAAGGGGTGGTTGAGGCCGTGGTTGATGGTATTAAATCGGCTACTCAAGGCGCCAATATTAAAGCAAACTTAATTGGTATTATGTCGCGTACTTATGGTGTTAAAACCTGCCAGCAGGAGCTTGACGCATTACTTGCCTTTAAAAATGATTTAGTGGCGATTGATTTAGCCGGAGATGAAATTGGTTTTCCGGGAGAGCTTTTTGTCGAACAATTTAAGCAAGTAAGAGACGCTTACCTGGCCGCTACCATTCATGCCGGTGAAGCGCTGGGCGCAGCGAGTATTTGGCAAGCCATTAATGAATTAGGTGCAAGCCGTATAGGTCATGGGGTAAAAGCAATTGAAGACCCTAAACTAATGGACTACCTGCGCGATAACCGCATTGGTATTGAGTCGTGCTTAACCAGTAATATTCAAACCAGCACCGTAAACGATTTAGCTAAACACCCCCTTAAACAGTTTTTAGATCACGGTATTTTAGCGTGTATTAATACCGACGATCCGGCTGTAGAGGGCATTGAAATTGAGCATGAATATTTAGTGGCTGCGCCNAAGCCGATATGCATAAGGCACAAGCGAATGCCTTAGAGATTGCATTTTTAAGCGATAGCGATAAAGGCGCATTAACTGCGCTTGCTGCAGCACGTTAAACACGCTTAATACAAAAAATGCCGCTTATTAGCGGCATTTTTTATGTTAGCTTACTTTTGTTTGGCAGCTCACGTAATTATCAAACAGTGCTTTTAATACATCGCTTCGGCCAATTAGCCCTATCACGGTATCACCCTCAACAACGGGGTAGTTTTTTGGCTTTCCTGTTTTCATTTGCTCTGCAAGCTCGATAATGTTGGTATCGGCATTAACGGTTACAACCTCGGTTTGCATAAGCTGCGAAACTTTTACAACGCCATCGCAAAAATAGCTGCTTCGCATTAATGGTTTTAACAGCTCTTGCTCAGATATAAAGCCAACCAGCGATTTATTGTCATCAAATACTGGTGCACCTAATAATTTAAACTTTTGCAGCTCACTAATGGCAGTGGTCATTTCGGTATTTGGGGTAATGTGTGGCAACTTGCGTTGCATAAAATCTTTTACTTTTGTATTTAACATTTGGGTCTCTCCCGCTGATGTTCTATACAAAGTATGGTTTATAGATAGGAATTTAGGAAATTGTTTATACTGATTAAAGTAATAGGTTATACCAATTAATAGCTTAAATTTGATAGAAATAACAAAGGCGCCATGGGGCGCCTTTGTATTATAAATAAAAATTTATTTTATAAACGCGAATGCATCGGCGTACATGTTTTCGCGAACAGCACCGTGAGCAATAAAGTCATCACGGACAATGCCAATCATGTCAAAGCGACCAGCCATATAAATGTCGTAAGGTTCTAACGACACAATATCTTGCATGACTGCTTTGTGTACAAACCCAGTGTGGCCTTGCCAATTAGCAGATGGGTTTTCTACAACAGGAATAAATTTAAAGTGCTCGTTACTCTCTGCCCATGCTTGCATTTCGCTGTGAGCATACAATGCAGACTCTTCTTTAACACCCCAGTAAAATAGTACCGGGCGGTCGCAGTTAATTTCAGCTAAGTGATCAGCCATTGATTTTGCATAAGAAAAACCAGTGCCGCCAGCCAATAAAATAATAGGGCGCTCGCATTGTAGACGTAGTTGCGATACACCAAGGCCAGCTTCTATATCTACCGGTGTATTATTTTGATGCGCATTACGCAAATGCTCAAGCGATTGCATTGCGTATGAATCGGCTTTAGATGCGCCAATATGAAGCTCTATTTCATCACATTGCGATGGACGACTTGCAATCGAAAATGCGCGCTTGTCTTTTTCGCCAAGTACAAGTTGCATGTATTGGCCAGCTTCAAACGTAACAGGTTGTTGAGGCTTTAAAATTACTTTATGAACAAATTCTGTAAGTGGGCTGATGGCAACAACTTCAGCTTTTAATGTTTGCATTTTTTACCTTTTAGCAGCGTTTACGCAGATATGCAGTTAAGTGGAGCAATATTAACATATCTGCGGGGTTATTTTATAGCCTGTTTATATTCACTAAGCGTGCTTAAAGTATATCGAGGCTTTGCCAAATTTCGTCAACACGATCTTTTGTCGCTTTATCCATGACAATTGGCTCGCCCCATTCGCGGTCGGTTTCACCTGGCCACTTATTTGTTGCATCCATGCCCATTTTTGAGCCAAGCCCAGATACCGGCGATGCAAAATCGAGGTAATCTATTGGCGTGTTTTCAATTAATGTGGTGTCGCGTGCAGGGTCCATACGGGTAGTGATGGCCCAAATAACATCGTTCCAGTCACGGGCATTTACATCATCATCGCAAACAATAACAAACTTAGTGTACATAAACTGACGTAAAAACGACCATACGCCCATCATGACGCGCTTAGCATGGCCTGGGTATTGTTTTTTCATGGTTACCACGGCCATACGGTAAGAGCAGCCTTCGGGTGGCAAATAAAAGTCGACGATTTCTGGAAACTGCTTTTGCAATATAGGCACAAACACTTCGTTTAATGCCACACCTAAAATAGCTGGCTCATCAGGTGGACGGCCGGTAAATGTACTGTGGTAAATTGGGTTTTTACGGTGTGTTAAATGGGTCACTGTCATCACAGGAAAATCATCAACTTCATTGTAATAACCAGTGTGGTCGCCATATGGCCCCTCGGGAGCCATTTCGCCAGGCATAATGTAGCCTTCAAGTACTATTTCGGCACTGGCAGGGACCTGTAAGTCATTTGAAATTGACTTAACCACTTCTGTTTTACTACCACGCAGTAAGCCAGCAAAGGCATATTCGCTTAACGTGTCTGGCACAGGTGTAACGGCACCTAAAATAGTGGCAGGGTCAGCCCCTAATGCAACCGAAACCGGGTACGGCTCGCCAGGGTTTTCTTTACACCATTCTTGAAAATCGAGTGCGCCACCGCGATGCGATAACCAACGCATAATTATTTTATTTTTACCTAATAGCTGCTGGCGGTAAATACCCAAATTTTGGCGCTTTTTATAAGGCCCTTTGGTAACGGTTAAACCCCAAGTAATAAGGGGAGCGGCATCCCCAGGCCAACAATGCTGTATTGGTAACTTAGTTAAATCTACCTCGTCACCTTCTAGAACAACTTGTTGGCACGGTGCTTTTTTAACTTCTTTAGCCGGCATATTGAGTACTTGTTTAAATACCGGAATTTGCCCTAGTGCTTCTTTAATCCCTTTTGGTGGCTCGGGCTCTTTTAAAAAAGCGAGTAGCTTGCCAACTTCACGCAGCTCGCTTACATCTTCTTGGCCCATGCCCATAGCAACGCGCTTAGGTGTACCAAATAAGTTTGCAAGCACAGGCATACTGTGACCTTTTGGGTTTTCGAACAATAATGCGGGGCCTTTAGCACGTAATGTACGGTCGGCTATTTCGGTCATTTCAAGATACGGGTCGATTTCTTGAGTAATACGTTTAAGTTCGCCTTTTTTTTCAAGCAAATCGATAAAATCACGTAAATCTTTATATTTCATGGTAGGCCGCTACTAAGCAAAAAGTGAAAGTATTATACCCAACTAAACAACAAATGCATGTGCAGTTGTTAAGTCAGTGATAGCGTAAAAACAGGCTATTTATTACGATGAGAAAAAAGAAAAAGTTTAAATCGCGAACGACAAAATTATAAGGCGTCGGCTTGTTGAAGTTGGCAGTGGTATTTATTACCTGAAACAATCAACATCGCTTCATCGGCTTTAGACCAAAATAGCACTCGCTCATTAATATACTTTACCCCTGATGCGCTCGGCTCTTTATTAAGCGTATATGTTTGCTCATTTAAAGTAAGTGTTGCCCCCGCTCCTTGGTGGGCTAATTCTACTACGCGCTCGTTGCATAAGTAGTGGGTACTTTTAGACTCATTACTACAGGCTGATAAAACCAGCATGCTTGTAAAAATAACCACCAATGCTTTCATTAATATCCCCTAAGTAAGTTTGCCATTGATAAAAATCAGTGCGTTTAATCAGCATAACAAAGCAAAATTAACCGTTGGTGAAAATTACGGATTACGCTATGTTGATAGCATTATTTTTTAGCTAGGAAGCAACATGGCAGGCATTAACCTTTTAACATTACTTGATGATATAACCACCTTACTTGATGACATTGCCACAATGAGTAAAGTCGCCACTAAAAAAACAGCCGGTGTACTTGGTGACGACTTAGCACTTAATGCTCAGCAAGTTACAGGGGTTACAGCCGACCGTGAGTTACCTGTGGTTTGGGCTGTGGCAAAGGGCTCATTTTTAAATAAAGCCATTTTGGTGCCTGGTGCATTGCTCATAAGTGTATGGCTGCCTTGGTTAATAACCCCGCTGCTAATAATCGGTGGCTTATTTTTATGTTTTGAAGGCGCTGAGAAAGTATTTGCTCGGTTTTTACCTCACCCCGAAAAAGAGGTTGATGAGTCGCAGCAATTAGACCCAGCTGAGTATGAAAAGCAAAAAGTAAAAGGAGCCATACGCACCGACTTTATTCTATCAGCCGAAATTATAGTGATCACCTTAGGAACGGTTGCAGGTGCTACACTTGTAAATCAGGCGCTTGTACTGTGTGTTATAGCCGTATTAATGACCATAGGTGTATACGGCCTTGTAGCCGGTATTGTAAAGCTTGATGACGCGGGGTTGTACTTGCTTAATCAATCAAAGGTGTCGGCTAATAAATTTAAAGAGATGCTTGGTAAGGGGTTATTAGCTGCAGCACCAAGGTTTATGCAATTTTTAGCCTTTGCCGGCACGGTGGCCATGTTTTTAGTCGGTGGCGGCATTTTATCCCACGGTATTGAGCTACTACATCATTGGCAATTAGAAGTAATAGCCATAGGCAAGTCGTTATTAAATGGCACCGGCGAAACATTAGCCCCCCTTATATTTGACGGATTACTAGGAGTAGTAGCAGGGCTATGCATTGTTATTCTGCATTTAGTTTGGAGTAAGCTTACTAACCCTAAGCATTAGATTTATAACCCTATTAATTTACGCCTGTTTATATAAAGGGAAGAAGTATGGTGTATATTTTTGTTAAAAGTATGTAACATAAAAGCTCAATCAAAAATAAATAAAAGGAACTTTAATGAATAAGTTTTTGGCTTGTCTGTCTTTATTACTGGCCAGTATTTTTAGCTCACATACTACAGCAAGTAACGACTTGGTACCGATAGAAAGCTTTAGTAAAGATATAGAGTTTGCAGGTGTGAAAATTTCACCTGATGGAAAATACTTAGCTGTAATTACGCGCCCTGAAGGAAAAAATGTATTAATGGTGCTAAGCACTGATACATTTAAAGTAAGTCATGCAATTAGCTTTCCTAATGATGCCCAGGTTGGTAATTATTATTGGGTTAACAATGAAAGAATTGTACTGGCTAAAGAGTACATTAAAGGCTGGAAAGATCATCCCGAATTTCATGGTGAGCTTTTTGGTGTAAATGCTGATGGTAGCCGAGGCAAATATTTAGTGGGTTACCAAGGTGAAATGCAAACAGGAACCCGTATAAAAAAAGCGACACCCATACTAGGTACTTCTTATGTACTAGACCCGCTTATTCATGATAGGCGTAAAATGCTGATCCTGACCTACCCATGGAGCGCTTCAAATGAGCCGCATACAATAGTTTATGAAGTTGATATTTACAGTGGAAAGCGAAAAAGAGTCGCTCGCTCACCATCAAGAATGGCAGGCTTTTTAACAGATCATGATGGTAATGTGCGTGTTGCTGTTTCAAACGATGATTACATTAACCAAAAGATTTATACGCGAGAAAAGTCAGGTGGTGAATGGCAACAGCTTGATTTAGGAGAGTTAAAATACACTGATATTAGCCTCCATGCGTTTGATAGTACCGGTGCTTCTGTTTATGTTACAGCGTCAGAAAATGGCGAAGCAAAGGGGCTTTATAAACTAAATTTAGAAAGCAAAAAGTTTGAGCTTTTACATAAAGAACCACAGGTCTCTCCAAAAAAAGTGTGGGTAGATGAAGTTTCTAAAGAATTATTCGCAATTGAAAATGAGCTTGGCTATCCTGCCTATTCCTTTATAAATAATTCACACAAAAGTGAGCGCTTAAAGGCATTGATACAATCCCTTCAAGGGCAGCAAGTTCAGCTTGTTAGTAGTACTGAAGATGGTGAGAAGAGTATTATCTTTGCGTCAAGCGATACTAACCCTGGCAGCTACTACTTGTTCGATGCCAAAAAGAATAGCTTACGCTTTTTGTTTGCGACTAAAAGCTGGATCAAGCCAAGTGAAATGGCTATAACCAAACCTGTAAATTATAAAGCGCGTGATGGCTTAACAATATACGGATATTTAACCATCCCTAATAATACTGATGAGAAAAACTTACCTTTAGTTGTTATGCCTCACGGTGGGCCTCATGGACCAAGAGATTGGTGGGGCTATGAGAGCGAAGCTCAGCTATTAGCCAGTAGAGGCATTGCAGTACTAAAAGTTAACTTTAGAGGCTCTGGTGGCTTTGGCCGTAACTTTGAACATGCTGGACATAAAAAATGGGGTGCCGAAATACAATACGACATTATTGACGGTGTAAAATACTTAATAGAGCAAGGCACTGTAAATAAAGATAATATTTGTATAATGGGCGCAAGTTTTGGTGGTTATTCGGCATTACAAAGTGCAATTTTAGAACCTGATATGTTTCAGTGTGCTATTGGTGTAGTTGGGGTGTACGATTTACCGCTAATGTTCGAAGAAGGCGATATCTCTGAACGTGACCGTGGACAGCGCTATCTTAAAAGCGCGCTTGGTACTGATGAGGCACTGTTAAAGCGTTTTTCACCTAGCTACAACATAGACAAGCTTAAAGCGCCAGTTTTAATTGTACATGGTGGGCAGGATGAAAGAGCACCTATTGAGCAAGCTGAGTCTTTAGTTGCAGCGCTAAAAAAAGAAAACCATCCTTACATATACGAGTTACTTGAAGATGAAGGGCATGGCTTTTATAAAGCAGAGCACAGAACGCGCTACTACAAACAGGTACTTAACTTTTTAGATGAGCATATGACTTTCTAATTATAAGTATGAACGAAGATTGAAAATGGCCAGTTAAACTGGCCATTTTTTATTTGCAGTTTGCTTTATTGCACATTTCCTCTAATTCTATTTTCGCTTTGCTATTACCTTGCGCTATTGCCTGCTCATACCAATGTTTTGCTGTTTGTACATTTTGAGTTACGCCTTGTCCATCTCGGTACATTTGCGCAAGATTGAGCTGCCCCCATTGCGAGCCGGCATTTGCGGCTAGAGTAAAACTCTCAAGCGCATCGCTATACTGTCCGTTTTTAAAATACGTAATGCCCTGTTGGTTATTTTTGTCGAGCTTTAAGCCTTTATATAGCGGTTTTGGTTTTGGCGGAAACATTACAAAACCACCATATAAACTGTTTGCTGAGGGGCGCAGTACGTCGTAAATCACCCCGTCGTTGTAAAGTCTTTTTACTTCGCTACGAGGCAAAGTAATTTTGTCATCTGAGAAGTAACCTCTTTGTACTAATAAGCTGGTACGCATTGCAGTAGTAATGCCTTTGTTGCGTTTATAGCTGTAGTTACTTACTTGAAACGTTATAAACTGCTCGTCAAAACTTAAAACTTGCGCAACTTTTAAGTTGGTGAGTGTCCAGGGCTCATGAGTAAATTTATCAGCGTGTACTAAATACGTATCGTAGGCTTTAGGGTTAGTTAAGTAGCTTTGCTTTTGCGCTTGCGCTGCAGCGTGTTGTTGGTAAAAAAATAGCCCCACCCATAACGCTAAAAATACCCCTATAAAGTATTTAGGTAGAGTGAAAATTTCAAACGTCGGTAACTGCTTTAATTTTACAGGCGCATTATGGCCGCATTGATAGCATTCGTATTTATAGTTTAGTGCTAAAGGTAGAACAGGAATAACCGTAAAGCGTAAAAAACGACTTTGGTTTATTAGATGATAGGCGCGGCTATGGCAGTTAGGGCAGCACTGTATTTGTGCAAAATGAGGAAACGACTGACTCGTATTGAAAAGCAACATGCCCGCACACTCCTTGTTTTATTTAATTTATATAAAGGTAAAACAAGGAGTGCTTTTATCAAAGCGACAAACTGTAAGTAAGTATGTCAGTTATTAGTTAGCCTGCGCTTTCGGTTGAATTGTTGTTTTGGCATCTGCTGCCATTAACGCAAATACAGCATACGCAGCGGTATTTTGGCGCAGTTTAGCAGGCGTTACTTTATCGAGTGTGTCATCAGCTGTGTGATGGTAATCAAAGTAGTCAGTGCCATCTTGGGCCAACTCAAATATAGGTGCCGACACCGCTTTTTTTAATGGGATTAAATCCGGCCCGCCGTTAGCCTGGTTTTTACCAATGTACTCAATATTTAATGGAGCCAACTCTTTTGCTATGGCACGGACTACTGGCAGAGAAGCCGCATTAACATTTGACTCAAAACCATATACTACATCGGCGCCAAAGTCCGACTCAGCAGCTGCAACTATATTGTGTAAGTCACTTTTGTGTTGTGCAAAGTAAGCTTTTGCACCCCAAAGTCCAAGCTCTTCTGCTGCAAACAGTACAACACGAATACTGCGCTTAGGGCGTTTAACATCGCTAATGTGTTTAGCCGCAGCCATTGTTAACGCAACACCTGCACCATCATCTAATGCGCCAGTGCCTAAATCCCACGAGTCTAGGTGGCCACCAATTAACACATATTGTTCTGGATTTTCGGTGCCATTAAATTGGCCTATAACGTTATAGCTTGTGCCTTCTCCTAGGCTTTGTGTTTGTACATTTATATTAACCGTTACCTTTTTGTTTAAAGCCACTAAGCGCGCTATTTGATCCGCATCAGGGTTGGCAATAGTTACGTTAGGTATTTTTTTAACCCCTTCTTTATAGTAACTACCGCCAGTGTGAGCAAAGCGATGGTGAGCTGTGCTCACTGAGCGCATCATGTAAGCAACCGCGCCTTTTTTTGCAGCTTCAATTGCGCCTGTGGCACGTGCTTTTACTGCAGGGCCGTAACCGTTGCCGTCTATGTCGCGGTTCATGCGGTAATTAATATAGGCAATTTTACCTTCCAAGCTATTTGCTGGTGCTGCAATTAGCTCATCCAATGTTTCAAACAACACAACCGGTGCACTAATGCCATCATCAGGTGTGCTTACACTATTACCCAGCGCAGTTAAATGCAGAGGTTGCTCACTTGGGGTGAGTATTTTTCCGCTTTCGCTATAACGGCGCCATTTTGGAAATGTTGCTTCTTCAAGCCATACTTTATCAAAACCAAGTTCGTTAAATTTTGCTTTAGCCCATGCTACTGCTTTTTTATCGTTTTCAGTGCCGGGTAAGCGAGGGCCAACTTCTGTTGTGAGTGACTCGAGTAGCTCGTAGCTTAAATGGCTTTTAAGTGCAGCAGTGCGCACCTCATCAACCTGTTGTAATTGCGTTGTGGTGAATTCTGCATTGTTTGCGCTAACGCTGAGGCTGCTAGTCATTAGTAGCGCTGTAATAATTTTTTTCATATAGAGTAAGCCTTTTTATAATTAAGTGCATTAGAGCACTTTTTAAAGGCTTTAAAAAATAGATGAGATGAATGCAGTGGTGTTTTTAATAGGCAGTAAAAAGCCCGCACAATTATTATTGTGCGGGCTTTAATAAGTATAAGTTTTATAACTTAAAAGCTAAATTGAGCTGCTAGGCGTACATTGGTGCCTTCGCCAATAGTTACATTACCATTACCGCCGCCACCTAAGTAATCAGTATCAAATAGATTTTCAACGTTAAGGCGAAGATTTATATCGGTGTTACTCATGTTAAACTTATAAGTTGCACCAACATCTATACGTGTATAGGCATCTTTGGTAATAGAATTATCGCTATCTGCAAAGCGTTCACCTTCATAAAAAGCACCGGCATTAAACGCAATGGTGTCGTTTAACTCATAGCGTGTCCAAAGTGATGCAGACCATTTAGGGGCATCGGTAGGTCGTTTACCTTGTAGATTTTCGTTCGCTCTTTCATAGTTAGCATCTAAATACATTGCAGATGCCATAACAAATAAACGGTCAGTTGCTGCACCTTGTGCTGCCATTTCAAAACCTTTATGACGCTGTTCACCAACTTGGTTTGTTTCAGTGGTAATTGAGCCGATAGGTGTTTCAAGTTGTTCTGTAACTAAGGTTCCATTTTTACTTATATCGAAAATAGCACCGCTAAGCATTAAACGCTCATCAAATAGCTGCCATTTAATACCAAGCTCTCTTTGTTCAGAGGTGACAGCATCTATTTTCATACCAAAGTTGATATCTTCTTCGTTAGTAATGGTTTCGTTTTGTGGCTCAAAACCTTCTGTATAACTGGCATAAATAGTTGCAGATGCATTCGGGTGATAAAGTACGCCGAATTTAGGCAAAAACGACTCGTTATTTTGTCCTTCACGTGTTTGCTTATCAAAGCGACCGCCAACAGACACTTGCCATTGTGGTGAAAAAGTAATTAAATCTTGGGCGTATACACCGTAGTAGTCATATTCAGTTTCGCTTTTAGTGAGATCAGTTTTATAGCTGACATCTGGGCGGGCAGGTTCATTTTGGCCTGCTGTAAAACTAAATGAATCAGCAGATGTGCGTAGTTGACCATAATAGTAGTCAAGCGAGTTCGCACCGATTAGAAATTGGTGTTGTATGCCAGCCGTTTCAAATTCACCAATAAAATCAATAAATGCAGTGGTGAATTGCCAATCATCAAAACGATCGTATGGGTTCGAAGTGTATGTATTCGTTTGTGAGATGTAAGAATTTCGACTAGGAGATGACTCAAAACGCTGGCGCTCAAATGTTTGCTCGTTGTAACCAAGCTTAACTTGCCAGTGATCGTTTAAGTACACTTCAAAATCTACGCCTAAGTTTTCTACCGTTATGTCGGTAAACGCCCAAGACATATCGCGAATGGTTTTGTCATCGCCAATCACATTAGCGTTGTCATCTATCCATGCACCTGTATCAAGGCCTGCTTTGTCGTCTGTGCGGTCGTAATGCACGCGTACTAATGCGTTGTCACTTAAATCGTAATCAACAATTACAGCGCCTAAAAAACGGTCGCGTTCACGGTTTTCGCCGTTTTGATATTCGCGCCAGTAATCAACATCTTGTTTTACTAAAATACCGCGTGCACGTAAATCTTCAGCGTCGGTAAGTGCACCAGCTGCGTCTAGCATAAAGCGGGTAGAGCCGTGTTGGTCTACATCTGCGCTGGCGTTAAATAATGTAGTTGCCGTAGGCTTTTTTGTCACCATGTTAATCAAGCCACCTGGGCCTGATTGTCCGTATAAAATACTTGATGGACCTTTAATAACTTCTACTTGTTGTAGAATTTCAATCGGTTGCTGGTAGTGAGACCAATGTTGGTGTCCGTCGCGTAAGTAGCCTGTTGAAGAGCTAAGTTCAAAGCCGCGTAAGTTAAATACTTCACGGTTACGTTGTTGAGAGCCGGCAGTTAAACTTGCATCGTTAGTAAGTACTTCGCCAAGGGTCGTTGCTAATTGCTCGCTAATTATTGTATCGCTAATAACCGTTACCGATTGCGCTGTTTCTAACAATGACGCTGATGTTCTCATTGCTCCGTTGGCGTTGTCGACTTTGTAGTCGTTGAAATAGCTGCCTTTAACTTCAATTCGCTCTAGGTCAGTAGGGGCGGCAAAGGCGCTTGTGCTAATGGCACCAACAAGTGCTACGTACAGTGAGTTTAGTTTCATCAATTACATCCAGTGTTAGGGTGTTAAAGTTTTTGGGGATCTTAATGAAAACTAGTATCATTTGCAACTTTTTTATTAACAAGGATTAACGCATCGTAAAATAATGCACATCGGGTATTAATGGTTGCCTAACCTGAATTCTGCTATTATAGAGCCATATTTTGGGGCTAAGCCCTGTGTTGTTTTTATTATTTTGGAATTTATTGTGACTTCTACTGCATTTTCATCTTTGGCTTTACCTGCTGGTTTAGTTGATAATTTATCAACACTTGGCTACTCGCAAATGACGCCTGTACAAGCGCAAAGCCTGCCACCTGTACTTGAAGGTAAAGACATTATTGCACAGGCAAAAACCGGTTCAGGTAAAACTGCTGCTTTTAGTTTAGGTGTGTTAGCTAAATTAAATGTAAAACGTTTTCGTATTCAATCGCTTGTACTTTGTCCAACGCGCGAACTGGCCGAGCAAGTGGCAGTAGAAATGCGTAAACTTGCCCGCGGTATTCACAATATTAAAATATTAACGCTATGTGGTGGTGTATCAATTGGCCCACAAATAGGCTCGCTTGAGCATGGCGCGCACATTATTGTGGGTACACCTGGGCGAGTGGACGATCATATTCGCAAAGGTACACTGCGTTTAGACGATGTTGAAACGCTGGTACTTGATGAAGCAGATCAAATGCTTGATATGGGCTTTCAAGATACCCTTGATGCAATTATTGAGTGTATACCGCAAAATCGTCAAACGTTGTTATTTAGTGCTACCTTTCCGCGTGCAATTGAAGCGATTGCAAAGCGCGTATTAAAAAATCCAGAGATGATAAAAGTAGAAGGAGAGCAAGAAAAAAGCACAATAAAGCAATACTTTTACAAAATGGATAACAACAAACAGCGTTACTCAACACTTAAATTATTACTGCTTAAATTTACACCGCAAAGCTGTGTTGTTTTTTGTAATACCAAGGTAGAAACACAACAAGTTTGTGATGATTTAGCAAGTGAAGGCTTTAGCGCAGTGGCGTTGCACGGTGATTTAGAGCAGCGTGATCGCGAGCGTACGTTAATTCATTTTGCTAATAAGAGCGCCTCAATATTAGTTGCTACCGATGTTGCCGCGCGTGGCTTAGATATTGACGACATGGATATGGTAATAAATTACCACTTAGCACACGACCCACAAACCCATGTGCACCGTGTAGGGCGTACAGGCCGAGCGGGTAAAAAAGGCATTGCGTGCTCTATTTACGGTGAGGCTGAGCAGTTTAAAGTGGCGCAAATAGGCGACCATTACGAACGAGACTTTTTGCCAGAGCCAATGCCAGCTTTTAGTTTATTAGAAAAGCCGCCTTACAAGCCTGAAATGGTTACCCTAATGATCGACTCGGGCAAAAAGCAAAAAGTGCGCGCTGGTGATATTTTAGGTGCACTTACTGGCAAAGATGGTGTTGCAGGACGCCAAGTAGGTAAAATAAATGTACTTGATAACGTTGCCTTTGTAGCCGTTGAGCGCAATGCATCAAAACCTGCGCTTCGTAAATTAACCGAGGGCAATATTAAAGGGCGTAAAATTCGTGCCCGTCGCCTTACCCGTTAATTACCTGTTTTGAGCAGCTAGCTTTAGCTGCTCATACTCGGCTCTTATTTGTCTAAATTTACATGCACTCCCAGTTTGCTTATCGGGATGATGTTTTAATGCCAATTGCCGCCAGCGCTTTTGTAGCATAGCCAGGCTAAAGTTTGGCGGTAGTTGCCAAGCCTTAAGTAATGGCTCAATATGCCCAACTGGTTGCTTTATTAGTGGGTTAAATTGCTGCCAAAAACTATCTAATAATGCCTCTATGTCTTTGGCACTGGTGTCGTAGTTTTCCCAGTTTAAATAGTAACTTTTTAAATGGGATTGCGTTGCTATATTGCTACTTGGCTCTGTAAGTTCAATATGTAATGACGATATAATTAAGTGCTTGGGTAATAGCTGTGTTTGCAGCTCAAATAAAGCATTCATAATTAAAAAATTCTTTTTAAATAAATTTTGCTCAGGGTTTGCATCTAAAGGTGGTAACACCCCTTGTTGAGCGAGCGTTGCAGCTAAGGTATGAACTTTCCAAACACGCTGAGTTAAAAGTAGCTCAAAAATCTCATCAATCAGGGGGTTAAGCATTGTTTGCACTCGTTTTGTTGTGTATCTTCAATAAAGATTACACTGACTAAAGCTAAAGTTTGAAGGAATAATATTATGCAAGGCAAATTGAAGTGCCTTTTATTTGTTTTATGTTGTGTGTTCATACTGCCAAGCTTTGCTCAAAATAGTGTATCTTTATTTGATGAATTTAAAAAAGAGCAGCAGTGGGACGTAAAACTCACGCTCGGTAATGCGCTGCTTGAAGCAAAAAATATCACAGAATCCCAGAAGGTCAGTGTGTATTCTGAACTTGCCGATTTAGCCTTCTCCTCAGATGATTTTGAAAATGCCCTGCTGTATTTTAAAAAATTAGAACAGCACACTTCCTTAAACTACCTACCAGATATGCACTTTAGAGCCATTAAAATGCAAGGCGTTGTGTTTTATTTTCAGGGATATTTTCAGCAAGCTATTGTTGAATATAGCCGCGCCATGGTGATTGTTGAAAAAAACAATAAGCAAGTAGAGCTTGCAAACCTGCTAAGTAATATTGGTTTAGCGTACTTCGAAATGAATAATATGGAGCTAACGCTCGAATATTATTTAAAAGCAAAGGAGATTTATGAGAAAAAGGGCAGTGCTCAAGACCAAGCTGATATTTTGCTAAATATCGCAGGGGTGTACATAAGGTTATCGCGTTACGAAAGCGCCATTTTATTTTATAAAGAAGTACTTAAAGTTTATCAAAAATTAGCTGATACCAGCGGCATAGCGCAAGTTAACAATAATTTAGGGGTTGCTTACTACGAAAGTTCGCAATTTGATTTAGCGCTGCATTATTACCAAATGGCACTGCGCTATTATATTTCTACCAATGATTATAATAAGTTATCTACCCAATATACTAATTTAGCAAACATCAATTTAATTCTTAATAACGTGGATGTTGCCTACGAGCAAGCTAAATTGGGGGTACAAAATGCCCTTAAAATTGCTAATCACAGTTTAGAGCTTAACGCCTTACATGCATTGGCTAAAATACAATTTGTGAGAGGCGAGCTTGCTGATTCGCAAAAAAGCCTAGATAAAGCAACCGATTTGGCCACACAATATAATAGTGTGCGTATAAAGCGCGATGCTTTTGGTACACGCTCGCTCCTAGAGGCAAGCAAAGGCAACTACGCTGAGGCATTAACTCTGCACGAAAAGTTTGTAGCAGAGCAGCGCGGTATAAATAGCGAAACAATTACCAGCGCCTTAGCTGTATTACAAAATCAATTTAAAGCTACTCAGTTAAATCAAGAAATTCAAAAGCTGAAGCAAGAACGAAAAGTACAAAAGTTAAAAATGAGCCAACGCTCGCAGCTTACGGTTTTTATTTTTGTTTTATTATTTTTAGTAATTGTAACGGGCACCGCGCTTTATCGTCGGGGCGCCGAAAAGCGTGCCAAGCAGTTATTAAAAGAACAAGTCGCGCAGCGTACAGCAGAGCTACAAGCTATTGCCCAGGAGCTGCGAGAAGCAAATGATGTTAAAAGCCAGTTTTTGGCAAATATTAGCCATGAAATTAGAACCCCGCTCACCGCTATTTTAGGCCAAACAGATGATTTAATTAATGGTTTGTACGAGCCTGAAAACCTACAAGATGAATTAAAAATAATTCAACGACATAGCGATCACTTAAAAAGTTTAATTAATGACGTACTCGATTTGAGTAAAATAGAAGCAAACAGATTAGAGCTTAATATTTCGTGCTTTGACATAGTGCAGCTAGTTAGCGATGTACATGCCATGTTTATTACGCAGGCTAAGGCGAAGCATTTACAAATCCGTTTTGATAACCATGTAGGCAATGCGTTTTATACCAAGCTCGACTTAATGCGGGTGAAGCAAATACTCATTAATTTATGTGCTAATGCCATTAAGTTTACGCAGGCGGGGCAGGTTGTTGTGTCTTTAAACAAAACCGAGCAAGGGCTTGTTTTTATAGTGAAAGACACCGGTATTGGCATGAATTCATCACAGCTAAAACAAATATTTGAATGCTTTAGCCAAGCCGATAACAGTATTAGCCGCCGTTTTGGTGGCACCGGGTTAGGGCTTAGTTTGTCTCAACAGCTAGCTTCTATGATGGGCGGCTACATTAGCGTACAAAGTGAGTTTAAACGCGGAAGTCAGTTTTCGCTGTTTTTACCCTGTGTAGAGGTCGAAAAAGAGCTAGATGAGTACGAACATGTAAGCGCCGCTGAACAGGTTAAGCAATTAACCGGGCGTGTAGTACTGGCTGAGGATCATCCCGACAATCGCAGACTCATAAGTCGTTATTTACGTTCTATGGGGCTTGAAGTTATTGCGGTAGAAAATGGCGAGCAAGCGGTTGAGAAGTGCCTACAAATATACCCAGACCTCGTGCTGCTTGATATACAAATGCCTATTATGGACGGGCGTGCTGCGTTTTCGTTGTTGCAACAGTGCGGTTTTCAAGCGCCTATTTTTGCTTTAACGGCCAATGCAATGAGCCATGAAGTTGATGATTATCTTGCCCTAGGCTTTACAGGGTATTTAGGTAAGCCATTAGATAAAAACGCGTTTTATAACACCCTTGCCCAGCATTTAGGTGAAGCAAAACAAGAGGCAGCCTATACAGCTAAGATAGACATGAGCGACTTAGTAACAAGTTTTAAGCAAAGCTTCACGTTTGAAAGCGAAACCATAAGTCAGCACCATAATAGTAATGACCTAGAGGCACTACAAAAAGACAGCCATCGTATTTTAGGCGCTGCGCAAATGTTTGCGTTAGACGATATTGCCAAAGCCGCTAAAAATCTCGATATGGCTTTACTCAATAAACAAAGCCAAAGTAAAGAACACATTCAAAAGCTTGTAGATGAATTACAGCGTGTACTTAAAAAATATAACGAGAGTTAATTATACCAATCGTGTTAGGTTATTAGACATTTATAGCGACAGATAAATAGAGTGGTAATAAGGCGTGAATTTTGACACGAAGTTGCTCTACATAAGAAATTTATAACGCCATTAACGCTTTATTTAGCATGCAAAAAGGCTAAATATCTAAGTCGATTGGTATTAGTCGTTTAAACATAAAAAAAGCGCCCTAGGCGCTTTTTTTATATAACGAAAACGCGCTTATTGGCGTTTCATCGAATCGAAGAATTCATCGTTCGTTTTGCTCATAGAAAGCTTATCAATTAAGAATTCCATTGCATCAATCTCTGACATTTCATGAACAATCTTACGTAAAATCCACAGCTTTTGTAGCTCATCTGGCTTAGTAAGTAGTTCTTCACGACGCGTACCAGAGCGGTTAAAGTCGATGGCAGGGAATACACGCTTTTCAGCAATCTTACGATTTAAGTGTAGTTCCATGTTACCGGTACCTTTAAACTCTTCGTAGATAACTTCATCCATTTTAGAGCCCGTGTCGATAAGTGCTGTAGCTATAATTGTTAAGCTACCGCCTTCTTCAACATTACGTGCAGCACCAAAGAAGCGCTTAGGCTTGTGCAGTGCGTTAGCATCAACACCACCGGTAAGTACTTTACCTGATGAAGGAATAACAGTGTTGTAAGCACGCGCTAAACGGGTGATTGAATCAAGCAAGATAACCACATCTTTTTTGTGCTCAACTAAACGTTTTGCTTTTTCAATAACCATTTCTGCAACTTGTACGTGGCGAGAAGCTGGCTCATCAAACGTTGATGCAATAACTTCACCTTTAACGAGGCGTTGCATCTCGGTTACTTCCTCCGGACGCTCATCAATAAGTAAAACCATTAATGTAACATCTGGGTGATTGTGAGTAATTGATTGTGCAATGTTTTGCAGTAGCATTGTTTTACCGGCTTTAGGCGGTGCTACTAACAAACCACGTTGGCCACGGCCAATTGGAGATGCTAAATCAAGTACACGAGCGGTAATGTCTTCTTTACTGCCGTTACCGCGTTCCATACGAAAACGTTCGTTTGCATGTAGTGGGGTAAGGTTTTCAAAAAGAATTTTAGTGCGAGAGTTTTCAGGTTTATCGAAGTTAACTTCATTTACTTTTAATAAAGCAAAGTAGCGTTCGCCATCTTTAGGTGGACGAATAAGCCCTGAAATAGAATCGCCAGTACGCATGCTGAAACGGCGAATTTGGCTTGGAGATACATAAATATCATCTGGGCCAGCTAAGTAAGATGCTTCTGATGATCTTAAAAAACCAAAACCATCTTGTAAAATCTCTAGTACACCGCCACCGAAGATGTTCTCTCCGCCTTTGGCGTGTGCTTTAAGAATAGCAAAAATGATATCTTGCTTTCTTAAGCGGGCTACGTTTTCGAGCCCCATGGACTCAGCTAAGTTTACAAGTTCTTTTATAGACTTGTCTTTTAATTCGCGTAAATGCATATTGGTGGGTTCTTTATTACAATTGTCATACTCAAAATCGCTTTGATAGTTGAGTGAGGTTTGTTGAATATAACTAAGGATTAGTTGGCTTTATAAACTAGCAGTTCACTGGCATAGCGTCCAGTCTTTATACAAAATAAACACAAAAAAAGGGCAAAAACGCCCTTTTTTTTAATTTTTACTTAGATATTGTTTTCTAAGAACTCAATAAGTTGAGTTTTAGAAAGCGCACCAACTTTCGTTGCAGCTACTTGGCCGTCTTTAAAAAGAAGCAGAGTAGGAATACCACGAATACCAAATTTAGGCGGCGTACCCGCGTTTTGGTCGATGTTTAATTTAGCAACTGTTACACGGCTTTCGTATTCATCAGCTACTTCATTAAGGATAGGGGCGATCATTTTACAAGGTCCGCACCACTCAGCCCAAAAATCTACTAGTACAGGCTTGTCTGATTGTAATACGTCAGCTTCAAAGCTATCGTCAGTAATTTGGATTATTTTCTCGCTCATTGCGCTCTCCGATTTAGTTAGGCGAAATATTTAGTGCGTATTTAAACACTCTTGTTTCTTATTGCAAGTTTAAACGTTATGCTTAAACGCTATGACTAAGACACATTTGACCGATAAAAAGTTTTCAGACTTTGCTATCGCACCGGAAGTGGTTGCCGGTTTAACCGAAAGTGGGTTTGAATATTGCACACCCATTCAAGCAAAATGCCTACCTTTTATTTGTGACGGACGCGATATCGCGGGCCAAGCACAAACGGGTACGGGCAAAACGTTGGCGTTTTTAACTGCCACGTGCCATCGGTTATTACAATCTAGCAAAGCACCTAGTAAACATCCAAGAGCCCTGATCATGGCCCCGACTCGGGAGCTTGCGATTCAGATACACAAAGATGCTAAAATTTTAGCGCCGCACTGTAATCTTAACTTAGGTTTAGTATATGGTGGCGAAGATTACGAAAAACAACGTGCACAATTAGAAAAAGGCGTTGATATTTTAATTGGTACTACAGGTCGACTAATCGATTTGTACAAGCAAGGCTGTTACACCCTTAATGAAATTGAGGTAGTTGTGCTTGATGAAGCCGATCGTATGTTCGATTTAGGCTTTATAAAAGATATTCGTTACATGTTCCGCCGTATGCCAGATACAGCAGATAGATTAAATCTATTATTTTCTGCCACGCTTTCTTATCGCGTGCAAGAACTTGCCTTTGAACATATGACCAACCCTGAGCACGTTCAAATCGAGCCAGACGTTAAAACAGGTAAGCGAATTAAAGAAGAGCTATTTCATCCTTCTCAAGAAGATAAAATTAAGCTGCTATTAACTTTAATTGAGGAAGAATGGCCAGAGAAAGCCATTGTGTTTGCCAATACAAAGCACAGCTGTGAAACAGTGTATGCCTGGTTAAAAGCCGATGGCCACCGAGTAGGTATGCTTACTGGCGATGTAAACCAGAAAAAACGCCAATCTATATTAGCGCAATTCACCAAAGGCGAATTAGACTTTTTAGTGGCAACCGATGTGGCAGCACGTGGGCTACATATCCCTGAGGTAAGTCATGTATTTAACTTTGACCTGCCAGATGATTGTGAAGATTACGTTCACCGTATTGGCCGTACAGGTCGTGCGGGCGCATCAGGTCATGCAATTAGCTTTGCATGTGAGCAGTACGCTTATAACCTGCATGAAATAGAAGAGTATATAGAGCACAGCATTCCTTTATCACATTATGATAAAACCGCATTGCTAGATGATTTAACAAAGCCTACTATTCAAAGAAAGCGCAACTATTCTACAGGCCCACGTAATCGTAGTAATAATAACGGACGTCGCCCAAATAATAGTTACCAAAAAGGACGGTCGTAACTCGGCCGTTACTGTACGTAGTAGTAACTAGAGGTTTTTGAACGGTGGGGCAATTTAAACCGCAAAAAAATGTGTATGCAGTCATTGATTTAGGCTCAAATAGCTTTCATATGCTAATTGCTAAATCAATTGCTGGCGGCCTACAAACTATAGGCCGCGTTAAACGCAAAGTAAGATTAGCCGCAGGGCTTGATAAAGATAACGTATTAAGCACTGAGGCAATGCAGCGAGGCTGGGAGTGCCTTGCACTTTTTGCTGAGCGCCTACAAGACATTCCAAAACAAAATATAACCATAGTAGCAACGGCCACATTACGTCTTGCGACGNAAAGCACAAGCCGAAAAAATCTTAGGCCACACTATTAATGTAATAAGTGGTGAGCTAGAAGCACGCACTATTTATAAAGGCGTAGCACACACTTCATCATGCACTGGTAAGCAGCTAGTCATTGATATTGGTGGTGCAAGTACCGAAGTCGTTATAGGTAAGGGCTTTGAGGCACTGCACTATAAAAGCTTAAATATGGGGTGTGTTACTTATTTAGAACGCTATTTTAAAGATTGCCAATTAAGTGAAGCAAACTTTAACGCTGCCATCAAAGCTGCCCACGAAGTTATTGATGAAATTGCCCCTGAGTATAAACAAGCAGGTTGGCAAATTGCATCGGGTGCTTCTGGCACGGTGCAAGCCATTCAAGAAATAATGGTTGCGCAACACTTAGATGAACTACTCACCCTAGAAAAGCTAAATAAAATAAAAGAGCAATCAATAACGTTTAGCACTATCGCTGCACTAGACTTACCTGGTTTAAGCGAAGAGCGCAGATTAGTTTTTGTATCTGGTCTAGCTATCTTAATTGCGCTATTTGAATCGCTTGAAATTGAAAAAATGGGATTAGCTGGCGGTGCACTACGCGAAGGTGTGCTTTACAGTATGGTGCCCGAGCTTCATAACAACGACATTCGTAAACGCACTGTTGATGGGTTTATGGACCGTTATCATGTTGACCAAAAGCAAGCTAATCGGGTATCGAGCTTAGTTATTCAACTGGCAGAACAAGTAGGTGAAAGCTGGCCGCTTGTTAGTGAAAATGCGTTGCCGCTTTTAAAAGCTGCAGCACAACTACACGAAATTGGTTTATTAATAGAGTACAAGCAATATCACAAGCACACAGCCTACATTATAGAAAACACCGATATGCCAGGTTTTTCACAATCTGAACATAAAGTGATTGCAGCTGTTGCCAATGCACATCGCTCCGATATTCAAAAAGGAAGCTTCGACGTTCTAGGTGCACATAGTACACTTACCCAATACTTAGTTAGGTTATTAAGAATTGCCGTAATATTATCGATGCGTCGACAAGACGACGTACTTCCTAAAATAGAGTTATCTGTAGAAAAAGACACCTTAGACTTAAAGTTTGCCAATAACTGGTTAAAAGAACACCCTCTTATGGCTAGTGAGCTACAACAAGAGTCTAAATTGCAAAGTAAACTCGGTTGGAAACTCATCGTAAACTAACTAAAAAGGCCCGTAAGGGCCTTTTTAGTGTTTAAAGTAACCACTTTGCTTCAATTTCACGCGAACAGTCATTTATTTTAAGTTTTCTTCAAAAAAGGGTTGATCTGTTTTCGGATCTCCCTATAATGCGACCCCACTGAGACGGCAGAGCAGGCAACGCTTAGCGAGGCAAGCAAACCACTTAGTAAGTCGAGTAAAACTTAGTTTTAAAAACTTTCAAGTTTAACAAAATTAAGTGTTGACAAAAAAATAGGAAAGCGTAAGATGCGCAGCCCTAGCGAGATAAAGTTTAACGCTTTAATCGCAACGTTCTTTAACAATATAAAGCAATCATCTGTGTGGGCACTCGT
>NZ_AUTO01000272.1:6725-18500 GCF_000498055.1 Pseudoalteromonas sp. TB51 | reverse complement strand
GGGCGAATAGTTAATTACCTTGAGCGCTTTTTACCTGACAAAACAACCGATGTATTGTTTGTTGGCTACCAAGGCCGCGGCACGTTGGGGCGCGATATACAAAAATATGGCCCCCGCAATGGGTATGTTTTTATAAACGATACGCGTATTACAATTAACGCACAGGTACACACCATTAGTGGTTACAGCGCGCATGCCGATCAAAACGGGTTAGTTAAATTTGTAACCGGCATCCGTAAAAAGCCAAGCCATATAAAAATTGTGCACGGCGATGAAGATGCAAAGCGCGCTTTGGCAAGTAAATATAAAGAGTTGTTGGGTAGTGAAGTTAAAATTGAGGTTGGAAGATAGCTTAATACAAAACACTTTTACCACCGAAAACACAGAGGCGCTAGGCGCTTCAGAGAAAAAGCATAAATTCTTCTCCTTCAGTTCTCTATGTTCTCTGTGGTAATAAAAGTTACTTATAAGGCTATTACTCTACTGGGGAAAAAAGTTATTGTTGAATTGTAAGCTTAGGTAGACCTAGCTTACACCTTATAAAGTTAATTACTTTACAATAGTTTGCAAGTGCGTATAAATAAAGGCTAAATACAGTTAGAAAACCATAAAACATATAATACTCTGGAATATTATACACTTCTCCGATCATCCCAACTCCAGCAAATATTGAAGCGATCAAACAAATTAATGCCAATGTTTGCATTGGAGAGCAACCTATTCTCTGACAGATATGATGCAAATGTTCTCTATCTGGTTTAAATGGCGATTTTTTTTGCTTTATTCGTCGCACCATTATTGCGACCATATCCATTAGTGGCACTGCTATTAACCAAAGAGCTGTTACAGGGCGAATCATTGGACTGCCTGGGTTTTGGCTGGCACCAATCAACAACCAGATTACTGTAAAGCCAATCATCATACTGCCTGCATCACCCATAAATACTTTTCTGGCACGTCCAAATAGGCCCAGATTCATTATAATGTAGGGGATCATAGTTACTACTAACAGCACGCAAAGATAACTTAACTTTTGCTCACCGGTAAAGAATAATAAAATAGCGATACTGCCAAATGTTACGATAGACAACCCACCTAAAAGCCCGTCTATACCATCAACCATATTAAACGCATTGATACAGCCAATAACAGCAAATACTGTAATTATTGGCCCAGCCCATGATAGGTTAACTTCTCCAAGCCCAAACATATTGCCTAATGTTTGCATTTGCGCTTCAGCAAAGTAAATCATAATAATTGAAATGCCCGTTTGAACGGCCATTCTGAACTTTACACTCAGATCGTACTTATCATCGAGCACACCTATTGCTGTTAATGCGGCTATACATAACATAAATAAGTTTTCGTGGTTGATCATTCCGGGGTGTGAATAAATATAATGTACAATAGTAATACATATCGCCACGCCACCCACTAAAGGGATATTACCGGTATGGGCCTTTCTACCAGAGGGTATGTCTACAAGGCCAATATTACGCGCCACTTTACGCATCAGAAATAGCATTGCGAATGCTATAACAAAAGTAAATAGAAGATCTAAAATCATATAAAGTTCCGTGTTAACTAGCTAAGTTAACCTAATCTGGTTATTTCAGTTGGTTAAAACACTTTAAAAATGTGCTTTCTGAATTTTTAAATAATTACAGCTAAAGTAAGAATTTCCCTAAACACGCTCGTATGTACACTTTTCAACTTAATATAAAACATTGAATTAAAACAACTTTAAATTAACTACTAACGCATCTAAGTAATTTGGGTTATTTAGAACCTTTCTAAACAATAATGAGTAAAATTAAATAGTTGTGCCTTGATACGAACACATATTAGGTAGATTTTATTATTCATTTATAAGTTTAGCAATACAGTGCTTCACTATTCTAAAGCTGAACTCTGAACACGCATTGAATATAAGTGAGAACTGAAGGTCTATTCCACGAGTTAAAATTTAATCGCTGGGGCTTTACGGGAATCACGCTGTACGAAATACAGCTCTCCATGCATAAAATGTAAAGCAAAATACAGTTTTTATAAAAGGGAGCTTTTCAACTTCACGATAAATTTGCCACTGCCGCTTTGCCTTTTTTATTTTGTTCCTTGAAATTGAGTTAGGCATTATTCTGTAACACGTTAGTACCTCATTTAATAGGTAAGCGTGTTTCCCTGACTTTAATAACTTTAGCCATGTTGCATAATCTTGCCCTGTTCTTAGTGATGGCATACTAATATCGGAAAAAGCATTACGTCTTAACATCACAGTAGAACAACCTAAGGTTGCTTTTTTTCTTAGCATGTCTTCATATGTAAAAAAGCCAGTTTGCGTTGTATCTACTGTTTTACCTATTGAATCACCACAATGATCAATTAAGGTATAAGCAGTAAAAGAAAAATCGATGTTATTTCCCATAAAAGCCACCTGCTTTTCAAGCTTATTAGGAAGCCAACAGTCATCACTATCAATAAACGCTATAAAGTCACCTTTAGCGTGGCTCAATGAACTATTACGAGCGACAGCAGCACCTGAATTAACCGCATTTTTAAAGACTTTTACTCTTTGGTCTTTTTCTGATATCTCTTGCAGCAATTGGTATGTTGAGTCAGATGAGCAATCATCAGTTACTAACCATTCCCAGTTATCTAGCGTTTGTGAGGATATAGACTTATAGGTTTCGAGCAATTCTGAACTTGAATTATAAGTCGCTGTAATAATTGAGATAAGGTGCATATTTAACTCTTCGTTTGAAAAATACTTTAATAGTAAATTTTACTAAGATATATCTATTTAAAAAATCCCGCATAGTATATAGAGATAAACCTTAGATTAAAGCTTTAGAAATAAAATAATCATTTTCTAATGTAGTTTTTTAACATTAGCTTCATTTTTTCATAGAAAGATAACTCTGCAGGAATTTTTATTGCCCACCGTAGCATTAGCGCAAAGCGAATATAAAAGGGATAAAAGCGCAATAAGTACCCTCTAGCACAGAATCGACCAGCATGATCTATAGCTCGACTTTCTATATTAGTGGTGTGGTAGCAAGTGGCTAGATCTAAATAACTTACTTTTGCATTAGCCTTAAATACATCTAATATAAATTTATTTTCTTCACAGCAAGGAAGCTTTGTCCCTAACCCCAGGTTAGTATCGAACTTAATATTATTAGCATTGACGAACTCTCGCCTTATAATGATCTCAATAGATGATATCTTTAAAGAATTTGTTAGCTTATGCGAGCTATGAAAAGCATAATTTTTATAAAAATCATTGTGATTCTCTAATGACTTTACTTTAATAAAGTGAAGGTCATCATTGGAGTTTTGAAGAATATTTACTAGCTGCTGAAGAGCATCAAATTCTAACTCAATATCATCATCCTGTACCCACAGCCATTTGCTCTGGCTATTCGCAAGCAACATATTTCGGCTGCGACTTAACCCTGATTCAGTCGTTTTTATTACTTTAACCCTTTCTGATAGTTGGGTTACAGTATTAGTAGGTTCTCGTTGTGAACATATTAAAAAATTGACTCTCTGATCTATTTTATCAATATTTGTCTGAAGATATTCTGTCAACTTATTTAAAGAAGCAGCAACTGTTGATATGGCAATTGTTAACATAGAGGCCTTAACTATTAGAGATTAATTTGTCCTAAAATATTATAGGGTATGTATTGTTCTGAATTAGTCATTTTAAAAACAAAGAACATAATTATTAGGGATATGCTAAATAGGTAGGCTAACTTGCCCTCACCTTTGAACACCCGCATTAAATAGGTTAAAAGCACAATATTTGATATATTAAAAATAATCACAAACCTATCACTTAAGTCCTCAAACTGCATAAACAATATGCTTAAAATAAGCCCAACAAAACTTAGGTTAAAGAATAGCTCAAAGTACTCAAACCTTTTCGCTAACCTCTCATAATAATAAAGTAAAATAAAAAACATTAACGGCTTTTCTATAAATGAGAAAGAAAAAGGTTTTGGCTCACCAGCAGATACATAAGACTTAAACGCATAAAATATGACATTAGAATTAGGTAAAATATCCGCTATCAATTTTATTACATTAATGCCTTGCAAAAACAGCGCGCTAATTAAAATAGATATGAAAACATGCGGTTTGAATTTTTTATTAATGAAAAAGTACAAAGGAAAAACTAAAATCAAACTCACATGAAAGGTAATAGCTATTAAATTTAATAAAAAGTAAGCATAAGCATTTCTAGATTTTATAAACTGTATTGAATATAGAAATATTGCAACTGCTAAACCTTGCCTTAGGAACATCATATTAAATTGAAAATAACCATAACGCATATAAATTAGTAAAGCGAAGATAGTCATAGGAGTGTAAATAGATACACTTTTGTAAGTTAGACCTATTGTGATTAGTGCTGTAACAACGAGAAAAAAATTAAAATCATCAAAGATAGAGTGAATGATAAAGTTATAAGTTAAGTAACCTTTTTCTAAGCGGTTATTATCAGAAAAATAGATAAATAAGTTAGAAATATACTCTGGAGCGTCGTAAAACACTTGATGGTACACTTCCCAATCTGGCTTAGCACCCACTTCATGCCTAAGCCCTGCAAACAAAGCAAGTATCAGTACTAAAAAATAACCTAAAAGGCTGTAGTCTTTTTTTGCTATAGACGAGTACGAGAAAAGTGTAAGTACGACAACAAGTATAAGATAAATCATTTATCAGAAAACACTATTCATCAAGTTTCAGATCTGAAATAAGTCTTTCATATAAGGACTCTTTATCAAATACTGTATTTTTATCTAAATTATCTCTTCGGAGTTGCTCGTTCCAAAGGTGGACTGCCTGAGCCCCATCCAAATTGATGTGCTCGTCACTGGCAAAGAAAATTTTCTTCCAGTCCGCAGATGAAATTGGGTAATATTTTTGAACAGGAGCTGCATAGTTCAGTAGCTCACCTTTCTTTACAAAGCCAGTAAGTGCTTTGGGTCCTGTAATACCCCACGGCAAATATGAAAAATCTCCTCGCCCCCAAGTTCTACCAATTAGTTTTCTTATTAAAAATTTAAATGTATCCCAGCGTGTAAATTGAAAAGGGTTATCGCAATATTTACTTAAGTTAGAGAAAAGCTTGTTACCTGCGCTTTTAGTACCAATTACAGCATTGTTGATATAGGTTTCGTTTTCAAAGCCAAAGTCTAATTCGTCATTAATATAAAAAGGCGCCAAACAGATAACATCCATATCCACCCAAAAAGTATTACTACACTTTAGAAGCATTTCGTACCTAAAGTGGTTAGCAAATCCAGCATAACTTCCTTTACCTTTACCTGTCACAGACCCATAAGTAAAAACTTTATTTTTTGGCAGTATGGCATTAGCATCTAAAACCTCTACACCTTCAGGTATGTTTAGTACTTCATCGTAGGTATATAAGTACACCTTATGCCCTGCACGTAAAAAAGAGGTTAAACAAACTCTTTCTAATCTAGATAAAGCTCCACCAATCCATAACGATCTTATTTCTGCCAACATTTAATACCCATTTGTTTTTTCTGTACTATTAATTTTAAATATAATAATAGTGAGTTTTGTTATATAAAGATTTAGAAGTTTTATTTTAACCATTAGAGCATATTACATATACAATCTAACTTTGCTTACAGTTTGTATAAAGGGCCAAGTTAACTTTTTCTTTATTTATTAATAAACTGATATTCAGTAATATATTGCAATACACTTAAGGTAGCTAATTCCATCATAGTTAAGACATAGAAAAGATAGACTTAACTTCCCTATTGAGAAAATAAATTGAACAATATAAAGTTAATACAGTAGACTTTATTGCCTTAGTGAATTTAAATTGTAAAAATTTAATAGAGCAGACAACTGTGTATCATTTCTAGCCTTTCCCACATTCATAGAGCTTAGTGATTGGTTGTAGCCAGTGCTTAATTGAAGGTATCTAGTGGGCCAATCTCGCTTATCATCAATTTTTTTACAGTCTACTCCACTAATGTGGGCTATTACTTTAAACCATATATCATCAGCGCTATCAGCCAACTCCATAAATACTTTTTCATTAAAAACTTCGTTGCTCAGCAGGCCAGGAGGGAAAAGCATGCCTGCACCGGAAGTCAAAAATACATCCTCCTTCAAAGAAAAGCTATTAGCTTCATACTCCCATTTGTTATATGGAAGTATTGTTCCTTTTTTATCGTACTTAACTCTATGCGCTCTAGTCCCAAGAATTACGTTAGGTAACACTAAATGCTCGCGCAGAAGACCTTCTACCATGTCCTGTGGGTAAATAAAGTCATCATCTATAGTTATAATAATGTCTTTCGGGTATTTCTTTGCAGTCGGAATATACTTTTTATAAGATTTAATATTAGAAACAAACCCAATTTCCAGCCCGAATTCATATAAGCTCGATAGCGTTAAAGGTATATCACTCTCTGAAAATTCGGATTCGTCTAACCACAGAACAATTTTATTAGGTCTAATAGTTTGTGCCATAATTGACTTTATTACATAGTGAACTTCATGAATCTGTTCTCCATATGTAGTGAACGATACAATTACACTTTTATCCCTTATGTCTGCAAACCTTTTATACTCGTTAAAGTCAGCTAAATCTAGTTGCACCTTTTTGGCTTCGAGTTTAATAACATTTTCCATGTTACTAACTAAAAATGGCATTTTCAGCAATGCACGAAGGTGCTTAAAAAAAACACTCACACTTTTACCCTCTTATTTAATAATTTAGTTAGCTTAGAATATTGTAAGTATAAATAGCTGCGATAAAAAAAAGTATAAAAAGCTAATACTGTAAACCAAATTAGAGCTTTCGAAAGTGGTGGAAAGTCATGAAAAACCACCTGTAATGTACATAGTAAAATTACAATTAAAAATTCAAAATATTGTCTAAATCTAGGGAACGAAATCCAAATTCTTGAAGATATTTCGCACCTCAATACATAATAAATATAAAACGAGATCAACGTTGCTACAGCAGCCCCGCCCGAACCTAAAGAAGGTATTAAAAGATAGTTTAAAGCAAAATTAACACCTAAAGTCAGTATTGACACAAGCATAGAATAATACGTTTTTTTCTTTACATTAATACCCATAGATGTAGCTTCTGACATCGTATAAAAAAGCGGGTATCCAACACAGCAAATAATTATACTTGAAACCAGTTCGTAATTATCAGGAAGTATAATTGCTACTAATGGCGAGAAAATACCGACAATGCAAAATAGATAAAATATAACGAAACCCATTAAGCTAACAACCGACCTGATGTTTTTCTCTATATCTGGGTGGTCTTCATTTTTGTAAATAGCCGGTGCCCATATAGTACTAAAAACAGATCTTATTATAACTACAGCCGATGCAAAACTAACAGCAACACTATATAAAGCCAGCTCATTTAAGGAAGATAAGTCTTTAATCATTAACTTATCAATACTTGTCAACCCCCAAAATGCTAAGCCACTTAAAATAAGGGGCAATCCGAAGCTAAAACCATCTTTTAAATCTTTGAAACTAAATTTATTTTTTTCAAATAAATTTAGAAAATTATAAATTTTAAGATTTTCTATAAGTAAATAAACCAGTAATACAATATTAGATAAAAGATATACATATAAAAGGCCATCAAACATAACCCCTTTTAAGTAGAATATACTTATAAGAGCTAGTGAAATTACTAACTTTGGTATTATTTGAGAAAAAGAAAACTTTAGTGCCTTACCTTCCATTCTAAGGTTCAATGAAAGATACCGATTAATTAGGGTAACAATAAATGACGAAATAATAATAATTGCTATAGCATCATTATTAGTTTCAAAAAGGTACTGTAAAATACTTACTCTATACGCATAAAAAAGATAACTAAATATACAAAGAGAAATGATCCCCGGCATAATACAGGTTATCATCAAGCTGACCTTCTCAGCTTTGTAATACTCCCTCATGTAATACTGATCTAATCCAAGAGTAAAAACCATTACAACTAAATTACAAATCAAGTGATATATAGATACCCGACCTACATCCTCCATAGCAAAGGTCCATGCTAATAAAGGAGTAATTAGTAAGCCTAAAAATGCACTCATCACTGGACCAGTTGTATAATGTAATAGATCTTTAATTTTAACCAATATTATTTTCTCTAATATATCGTTTTAAATTTATAGAGTAATACTCAAAATAATCTTTAATAAAGAGATTCAGTAACATTTAACCTATTTACTTACTTTTAGGGAAATAAAGCCTAATAAGTACGATTGTTACCCCTATAAAACACCCTAATAAAGTACCAAATATACAAATAAGTGCACGTTTAGGCTTAAACTTTTCCTCTGAAACTAATGCTGGATCTATTGTTTTAAATACATACTCATCCCGAACATTTGCGAACATAATGGTTTTTGTTTGCTCTTCTACTAATTTGTATAGCACGGCACGTATATCAGCAATTTTTGTTTGCTCTAATTGCTGAGTTAAAAATTCAGTGCTTTTATTAGCCTCTAACACATCACGTGCTTTCATGGTTTTATTTATATCTTGTATTAACCACTTTACCCATTGCTCTGCGATATAAGGTGATACATGCTCAACTGCAAGTGTTATCATTCCACTTTCTTTGTCTAAGTTTGCATTAACAATCTTTCTGAATTCTTTATAAGCCTCTTGCATTGATGGCTCAGCTTTAAAAGGTGCTTTAACTTCACGTATCCACTTATTTTGCTCTGAAATATAAAGCTCTTCATCATAAACAATGCTATTCGTTTCACGATTCCAAGCTTTAGCAGCCATTAAATTGGGTAGAATATTATACTTTTGAATAAATTCGCTGCTAAACTTGCGTGACTTAAGTACTTCAAGCGCCAATTGCGTTTTATCAACCCCACCACCGGCCCCCAAGTTAACACCTGCTAAACTAGCAAGCCCACCAAATTGGCCAGCTAGTGCGCCTAAACCACCTTGCTGCTGAGCTTCTGCTGGTGCCAATAACGCTTCAGATTTATAAACATTCGGAAGACTAATAGCGTAAAAAACTGATGCCACAGCAAATAAAATAGTTAAAGCAATAACTATCAATTTGCCTTGCCAAATAACGGTAAATAGCTCACGAAGGTCTATTTCATCATTGGCAATATTATCAGTTACTGAACCATTTGCTTGCTTTAGGTTATTTGAGTTGTTTTCCATCTAAATCTCATAAGTTTAGCTATCAAAATTGTACAAAATGAATATTACGTCTAGTTAGTGTTTTAGAGCTAGGAGCTTTTCGTGCTACCCGACACCAATAACAACAAATAGACCGCCTACCGTTGCACTTAAGCGGTTTAATACTACGTCTACAGGTGCGCTTTAAACACGAGAGTATACCGAAGCGTTAGGAAGAATATTCCAGACGCCTCTATCAATATTAGATACCGCTTATAGCCGCTACTGCTACACCTAATTGGTATACAATTTGCGTTGCAGTACTCCAAAGCGTTAGTTTGTCCATATGGCTTGCATCCATTGGTATTACAATTGTATCGCCAGGCTCTAACTGCTCTGAGTTATTAGCAGCAAACCAGCCACCTGTGTTTGGTATTTTTACTGAGCCATTTGCTTTAATTATGTAAATACTGTCTTCATCAGCGCGATCTTTAAGGCCACCACTTAAATCAATGTATTCATCTACACTTATACCGGCTTTGTATAAATGAGAGGTAGAGTAATTAACTTCACCTATTACGCTAATCGAGTCACGCTTACTTGGCACATATAAAACATCGCCGTCTTGAAGGACTAAGTTTTGCTTATTTTCAACAATCAGTGGTAAATCAATAACTAAACGCCCTACCGCTTCAACACTCGCTAAATCATTTAATAACTTATTCATTTCATCATAAGAAAGTGAATTACTACTTACTGAGTTTTGAAAGCTCTTTGAAGCAATATCGCGGCGTAGCTCAGTTGATAAGCGTGCTAGCTGTTGTTGCTCTTGCTCTTTAATTGAGGCACGGGTGAATACAGCTGCTTTTTGTTCAGCAAACTCTGAGAAGCCGCCTGCGCGCTCTAAAAGCTCTGTGAGTGTTTCGCCGCGGCGAATTGTGTATGTACCAGGGAACCTTAGTTCACCTTTAAGCTCTACTTTTACGTTTTCTTGCCAATTTGGGATGGCGAATACGTTAATGCTGTCTTTACTTTGCAATGTAATGTTGCTTTGTAAATCTCCTCGCATCGCACTTTCAAGGTCTAAACGTAAGTGTTCTATTTTAGACCCGTCACTTGCAACAATACGCGTAATTTCGGCTTGTTTTACGTAGGCTGATTCTAGCAAGCCACCTGCAGCGGTTACTAAATCACGAACATCACCACCTACCATTAACGGGTAAACACCAGGAAATGTAACGTTACCGCTAATTTCTACTAGCTGCATAGCCTGCTCAACTGAGGCTTGCTGCTTAAATTTGGCAATAATGGGGGCTAAAAGGTTATGGCGGCTAAATAAAGCGTAATCTTCAGGCTTTAACTCTAGCTCGGCTTCTTCTTTTGCTTTACGTTTTGAAATTTCGGCTATTGTAAGGGCTTTATTTTCTTCAAAAATAAACTCCTCTTCTTGGTTTATACCGATGTATTTTTCAAACTCTTTTTGCTGATATGTATGCCATTGCTCAGCCTTTAGCTGCTGCTCTTGCTGCTCTTGGCTTAGTGCCATATTAGCAAGTGCTGATTTTTCAGCTTCTTTTTCTTCAAAACGACTAAATACTATGATCTTGTCATTTGCTTTTAATGCTAAATTGTTTTCAGGGTTTTTAATAATGGCTTGTGCTACATCAAACTGGTGCGCTTCTATATCACCATTTATGTTAATTTCGCGAATAACTAAGCCGTAGCTTAAATCTGCTTGTGGCAACAAATCGCCACGTACTGATTTTAAAACATCAGAAATACGCTTACCTTGATACCATTGATAATTACCCGGGCGCGCTACAGCACCAATTAAGCTAATAGAGTTTTGGTATTGTGAGCTTACAGAATTAAAGCGTACACGGTCGCCATCTTGCGGGATGTAGTTAATTTGTGGCTTAGTAAAGTCTACTGATAGCACTTCTTTGCGATCAAAATTGAAACGCTCTACCACTGCATTTTTAGCATAAGCACCCGGCTTTAAGCCCCCTGCCATAGTGAGTAACTGCTTAGCCGTTTCGCCTTTTTTAAGTTCAAATATTGCAGGGCGTTTAACTAAGCCGTCCACAGTAACTTGGGCACCTACTGGTGGCACAAAAACAACATCGCCAGGCTTTAGTACTATATCGTTGCTGCTATCGCCATTGATTAGTAAATCGTAAAGGTCGAAATTAGCTACTGTTTTACCAGCGCGTTTTACTTGTATGTTACGCAGTGAAGCAATTTCAGACACACCACCACTTACAAACAAAGCATGTGATACGGTTGTTAAAGACGATACGCTGTAGCTGCCTGGTTTGTAGGCCTCACCTAATACAAGTATGCGCATACTACGCAGTTGGCCCAGTGATACAAAGGCTTTTACACCGATTACTTCTTGCTCAACTTTTACTTTAATTAGCTCTTTAATTTCGGCAAATGTTAAGCCTGCTACTTCTACAGGGCTTAAATCGGGAATGCTAATACGCCCTTCACGGTCAACAGTTACATCAAAACTATCGCTTTCTTTCCCGTAAAAGTTAATCTTTAGTTGATCCCCAGGACCTACTATATAAGTGTCAGGTACGGCTG
>NZ_AUTO01000272.1:0-6716 GCF_000498055.1 Pseudoalteromonas sp. TB51 | reverse complement strand
AAAAAGCTCGTAGCCGTAAGGCTTTAATTCTTCTGTTTTTGGCTTAAAACGCTCTTCGTCAGTTAAGTCTTCTTGTTCTTTTTCTGGGCGTTCACCAATAGTTGACTGCTGCTCATTTGAGTTTTCGTCATTTGATTGATTAGCGCCGGTGATCGTAGAAATATCTACACCGTATTGTTTTGCTAGGGCTTCTTGCTGGGCTTTTGGCAATTTTTTAAATTGCTCAATTTGTGAGGCCGTTGGCGTAAAAGCCATGGTACTAAAACTACAAAGTAGAATAAAAGCACTAAAAAATTGTGTAAAAACTTTCACGAGTAGGTATATCCCTAGGTCTACAACCAAAATTGGTGGCTATAATACATTAAATCTAAACAAATAAAAAAGGGACTTTCGTCCCTTTTGTCACTTAAATGTCATTAAATACGTTTTTAGGTTAAAAACTGTAAACTAACGTTAATGACGTCTCTGTATCTGTGCTTTCTTCGTCATCAGCAACATCTGAGTTGTTGGTAACATTGAAAGCGACTTTCATTTGCAGCGAGCCATTTATTTTTGCTAGCAATGCAGTTTCTGAACGCGTTTTGGTGTTTGAATCACCGTACTCAACTGATACAAGTTGAGTAAAACGTGCGCTATCTGAAATCTGCCAGTTGTAATCAAGTTTACCTAAAGCAATTACTTCACTGTCGCTTTCGCCTGCAAGTAGGTTACCGTCGTCATCAACTTGCGTGCTGTCGTCTGAGTATTCAAAAAATTTGTAACCCGGACCAAACTCTGCATTTAACCACATATCTGGTTGGTCAATTAAACGTAAGCCGTAACCAGCAGAAATTACAGATTCAGTTCTATACGCGCCAAAGTAATCTGAAACGTGTGAACCATAAATGAACAAATGAGAATTCTTTTCATTTAATTTGTAATTACCTTGCGCAGATGCAGAGTACTTTTCGTTCGTACGCTGCTTGTCTTTGTCGCCGTTGTCATCTTCTACTTCATCTTCTTTATAGATGCCGTCGATTTTGTACTCGTTATTCCAGTTTTCTAGGTGATGTAATACCTTTAAACCGCCTTTCAACGTTGTAGTTTCAGTGTTACCACTAGTGACAATAGCACCTAGCTCGCTTGTTACTTCCCACGTTTTTTTCTCTGCGTCTTCAGCGAATGCGTTAGTTGCAGCAGATGCTGCAACTAAAAGTGTTAAAAGCTTTAATTTCATTAAAATAACCTATTTAATTCTAAAAATTATACTAATTCGCTTAATTAAGTAATCTATTTTGAGGCTGGAAAAACGTGTTGATAGCCAGGCAAAAAATTCGCTATTTAGTTGTTCTAAATGAGAATTTTTTAACGCAGATAGCGACACGTTTAACCCCGCAAAATGATTAAGTATTATTGCGGATTTGTATTAGTCTTGCTTGTGTAAATGTACATCCATTTGTGGAAATGGGATTGTAATGTCTGCATCATCTAATGCAATTTTAATGTTCTCTAATAATGTCCAGTACGTTGGCCAGTAATCACCAGAGTTTACCCAAGGACGCACAATAAAGTTTACGCTTGAGTCTGCAAGTTCAGAAACTGCAACAGTATATGCTGGATCTTTAAGTAAACGAGTCTCTGCGTCAAGTACTGACTGTAATACTTCTTTTGTTTTACGTAAGTCAGCATCGTAACCTACACCAATTACTAAATCGATACGGCGAGTAGACTCACGTGAGAAGTTAGTAATAGCACCAGACATAATTTGTGAATTTGGTACGATAATTACTTTGTTATCTGGAGTGCGAAGCTCTGTAGAGAATATTTCAATTTTTTTAACTGTGCCCATTTTACCGCCAGCTTCAACAAACTCACCTGATTTAAATGGACGAAGTAATATAATAAGTACGCCAGATGCAAAGTTAGACAGCGAACCTTGCAGCGCTAAACCAACAGCTAGGCCAGCNAGCCGCACCTAAAATAGCAATAAACGAGGTTGTTTCTATACCGATTTGCGAAAGTGCCATTAAAATAGTGGCAGCAAATACGATGGCATAAACTATACTCGATACAAATGAGCCTACAGCTTTATCAACTTTCTTTTTATCGAATGTTTTTTCTGTTAAGCCTGCACAAAACTTGGCAATACGGCTACCAAGTAAAAAGATAACAAGCGCAATAACTGCTTGAATACCGTAGTGTAAAATTAGGCCTGAGTTTTCGTTTAGCCAAGTAAGTATTGAATCCATAGTAACTCCAAATAGTTTTTATTAAGCAATTTCCCGCAAGTGAGTATACATTAATTTACATTTTATTCTCATTAAATAGTAAATTATCACTACAAAATAATTTTTATTATCAGCGCTAATACGCTACACACTCTTTATGAACCTTTACTGATAGTAGGCAATTTTATGAAATATTTATTTTTTTTGATTTTTTTTAATTTTAGGCTTCACAAAATTTATAATATTATGTATTATGCGCGCCACACCAAACGAGGTGTGTAGTGGCGGTTGTAGCTCAGTTGGTAGAGCCCCGGATTGTGATTCCGGTTGTCGCGGGTTCAAGCCCCGTCAATCGCCCCATTTTTTCTCTTCTTATTTTTTCATATAAACTTCCTAGCAATATTTAAAATAAATTATTAATTTATTACCCTCAATGAAATAACTTTTCACACACCCATTTTTATTTATATTAATTTTTGTTTTTAAATACGTTTTAAAATAGCATCCAATCTAAAGTGCGTTTAGATTTTTATTAAAAATGTATCGAAGTAATACTATAAAAATAGGCGAGTTTGAATCTGCGGTATAATTAAAAATGCTTATCGAGGGCGTGGAGTTTAGCCATCAAGCTATAAAAAATGCCACCTTGCGGTGGCATTTACACACGGGTTATTTCTACAAGTAGAAATTCTTTTTATTTTTGATTATTTTTAAACAAAAATTATGCCGTAAATGTAGCACTTAGGCCTATATCTAGCAATAAAAAGGTAACCTGTAGTTATAGATCACTTAATTAAGCAAATTGGTATTAGTAACCTAAGCTGTGTTGGATAAACCAATTTTTCATGGTTTATGGTGTCATCGTTTTTAAACTTTGATACACACGTATTTTTCTTCAAGGTATTCATCAAGCCCTCGATGGCCGCCTTCTCGACCTAAGCCTGATTGCTTAACTCCACCAAACGGTGCCACAGGGTTAGATATAACCCCTTCGTTAACACCAACCATGCCAAACTCAAGCCCTTCGCTAATACGATAAATCTGCTTGATATTTTGACTGTAAAAATAAGCCGCTAAGCCATATGGAACATCGTTAGCAAGGGCAAGTACTTCGCTTTCTTCATCAAAAGGAATAACCGTTAATACCGGGCCAAATACTTCTTCGTGGTATATATCCATTTCGGTCGTTACGTTAGTAACAATAAGCGGGTTTTGAAAGCTGCCGCCTAAGTCGCCGTTATCCCCTATTAGGTCTGCGCCTTTATCAAGTGCATCTTGCACAAGCTGCTGCACTTTTTCTTTCGCTTTTGGGTAAATAAGGGGGCCAATGTCTACGTCCTCTTCAAACCCATTGGCTACTTTTAATGCGGCTACTTTAGGCGTAATTTTACTCAGCACTTCATCTAAAATACTGCGCTGAATAAAAATGCGGTTTGCGGCTACACATGCTTGGCCACTGTTTCTAAACTTAGCCNCCGCCATGAGGCCTTCGATTGCTTCGTCTATATCTGCGTTATCAAAAATAATAAAGGGGGCGTTTCCGCCAAGTTCCATGGAGGTACGTTTAATCGTACCCGCACACTGAGAAAGTAACTGCTTGCCTACGCCTGTTGAACCTGTAAAAGTAAATTTGCGCACCACTTCTGAGTCTGTAAGTATTTGTCCGACTGTTTTTGCGTCTTGCGAAATTAGTACGTTAAAAGCTCCTTTTACAAACCCGGCTTGATCGGCAAGGTATGCCAACGCCAAAGCACATAAAGGTGTATATTCAGAAGGTTTTAGCACAAAGCTACAGCCTGCAGCGTATGCTGGCGCCACTTTACGTGTCACCATAGCAACCGGAAAGTTCCAAGGAGTAATGCCAGCCANGGTTGTTTAAAGCTCGTTAATCTATGTGTATCGTCGGTTGGGGGGATCACATCGCCGTAACTGCGTTTAGCTTCTTCTGCAAACCATTTTATAAACCCAGCGCCATAGTCTATTTCACCTAACGACTCTTTAAGCGGTTTACCTTGCTCTTTTGTCATTAGCTCAGCAAGCGTTTGCTTGTGTTTTATTATCAGCTCATACCAACGCATTAGCGTATTACTTCGCTCAGTGGCATTGGTTGATTTTAACTTAACAAACGCACCTTGCGCTGCCTTTATTGCGCTATTAACGCCTTGCTCGTCTATATCACTTACTTCAACAATACTTTTTTCGGTCGCGGGGTCGTCAACGCTAAAACGTTTATTGGTTTTATAAAATTCACCATTAATAAACGAGTCACAAAAAATTAGATTACTCAAAATAGACCTCCGAAATAGTTTTATGGGTTAGGTAAAACGCGTAGCAGCGGGTTTAGCCAAAAGCGATAATTCCTTGACTGTAATTCGACCTGTAAAACGTGATCACTTTAGATCTAGGCCTATTTTAAAAACGCGACATAAAGTCGCTGCTACGGTGTAAGATGTAGCAGCGGGTTTACCCCGCGATTATGATTACGTGGTCATTCATTTAAAAACGCGACGTAAAGTCGCTGCTACGGTGTAAATGTAGCAGCCGGTTTACCCGGCGATTATGATTACGTGATCATTCATTTAAAAACGCGACATAAAGTCGCTGCTACGTGCTTATACAATCTCTTAAACAAAAAAGCCGCTGTAAAAACAGCGGCTTTTAAAAAATTCTCGTTAATTAAAAACTAGTGCTCTTCATTAACGATATTGAGATTGTACTTAGGTATTTCAACTACTAAGTCTTCATCTCTAATAACTGCTTGGCATCCTAAGCGAGATTCTGACTCTAAGCCCCATGCTTTATCTAGCATGTCGTCTTCTAGCTCATCGCTTTCATCTAGTGAGTCAAAGCCTTCGCGGATCACTAAATGGCATGTAGTACATGCACACGATTTTTCACATGCGTGTGGAATGCTAATGCCGTTTTTAAGGGCCACATCAAGGACTGTTTCGCCCGCAGGCGCTTCAAGTGCTGCACCGTCAGGACATAATTCCGGATGGGGAAGAAAAATAATTTGTGGCATTCTAACCTCTTTAAACGTTGTCTACTGACTGCCCTGTAAGGGCCTTTTTAATTGATGCATCCATTCTGCGCGAGGCAAAATCGCTGCTAGCGTTATCTACTTTTTCAATTGCGGCTTTAATTTCACCTGGCTGCTGCGCGGTTTCGCGCACTTTAGCAAGCTCGCTTATTTCAGCTTTTAAATTAGCAAGTTGAATATCGTCGAGCAAGTCACCGTCGCTAGCAAGTGACGCCTCTAGTGCTTCTATAACACGTAGCGCCTCTACTTGTTGCTCTTTAAGCATACGTGCTTGCATGTCATCTTTAGCGTTGCTCATTGACTCTTTGAGCATGTTAGCCACTTGGTCATCAGATAAGCCAAACGATGGTTTAACTTGGATTTCAGCTTGCACACCAGTTGATTTTTCCATTGCTGATACACTTAACAAGCCATCGGCATCCACTTTAAAGGTAACTCGAATATGTGCAGCGCCTGCAGCCATAGCCGGTATGCCTTTTAAACTAAATTTAGCCAGCGAGCGGCAATCGTCAACCAGTTCGCGCTCACCTTGTAGCACATGTAAAGACATTGCCGTTTGGCCGTCTTTAAAGGTAGTAAATTCTTGCGCACGAGCAACAGGAATAGTGGTATTACGCGGAATTATTTTTTCAACTAACCCACCCATCGTTTCAAGGCCAAGCGACAGTGGCAATACATCAAGTAATAGCATGTCAGAATCGGGCTTGTTACCTACTAATACATCAGCTTGTAATGCAGCACCTAGTGCAACAACACGATCCGGGTCGATTGATGTTAGCGGCTCTTTTTCAAAAAAGCCTTCAACTTGGCTGCGAACCAGTGGCATGCGAGTTGAACCACCTACCATTACAACTTGCAGCACTTCTTCGTTTTCGATGCCAGCATCTTTTACTGCACGACGACACGAACGAAGTGTTTTTTTAACAAGTGGCATAGCCAGCTCGTCAAAGGTTTCGCGTGTCACTTCTACGGTGTGTTTTTGCTCGTCAAATTCAAGCACTACATTTACTTTTGCATACTGGCTTAGCGCTTCTTTACAGGCTTTTGCTTTATTAATAAATAAGCGAAGCACAGAAGGCGATAATGCCGAAATACCGGTTTGCTGCTTAAAGTAATCAACTAATAGCGAATCGAAATCATCGCCACCTAAGCTTGAATCACCGCCAGTTGCCATTACTTCAAACACACCTTGGTGTAAGCGAAGTATAGAAATATCAAAGGTGCCGCCGCCTAAATCGTAAACAGCAATGATACCTTCTTGGCCCGAGTCTAACCCGTAAGCGACTGCCGCAGCGGTTGGCTCGTTTAATAAACGTAATACGTTAATGCCAGCAAGTTCGGCTGCATCTTTAGTGCTTTGGCGCTGTGCGTCATCAAAGTACGCAGGCACAGTAATTACTGCTCCTAAAATCTCTTGATTACCAAAGCTATGCTCTGCACGCGCTTTTAGAGCCGCTAAAATATGGCTA
>NZ_AUTO01000271.1:0-12655 GCF_000498055.1 Pseudoalteromonas sp. TB51 | reverse complement strand
ACCGGCCGCCGCGATTTTGAATGGCGCGCGGATCAAGGCGCAGAAGTTATTTGGGCCGAAGCGCAAGATGGCGGCGACATGAAAACCGATGTTAAGCACCATGATTATATTTACAGCCTACGCGCGCCGTTTAAACGCGAGCCTAAGCTGTTTGCTAAAGTAGAGCGCCGCTATGCTGGTATAGTCTGGGGCAATCAAAATATTGCCATGCTTAGCGACTGGCGCTTTAGCGACCGCCAAGTGCGTACGTATGTTATTCAGCCACGCAATGCAGATAAAAACCGTGTGCTTTTTTCTGAGCGAAGCTATAACGATGCGTATAAAAACCCAGGTAGCTTTATATACGAGCGTAACGATTTAGGCGCCAACGTTATTAAAATTGTTGGCGGGCGTTATATGTATCTGCGCGGTAACGGCGCGTCTGAGCAAGGTAATATTCCGTTTTTAGACCAGTACGATGTAAAAACGAATAGCAGCAAGCGTTTATGGCAATCACAAGCGCCATACTACGAGCGTGTTCGTGCATTGCTTGACGACGAAGGCAAGCGCTTTATAACTGTGCGAGAGTCTAAAACCGAGCAACCTAACTTTTTTATTCGTGATTTAGATAACGATACTCTTACGCAGCTTACTAACTTTGCTCATCCGTACCCAGCATTTAAAGGGGTTACAAAAGAGCAGTTACGTTACAAACGTGATGACGGGGTTGAGCTTTCGGGCACGCTTTATTTACCGCCAGGTTACGATGTAACCCAAGGCCCGTTACCCGTACTTATGTGGGCGTACCCACTTGAATACAAAGATAAAGCCGTAGCATCACAAGTGCGCGAATCGCCATACGAATTTACTTACATTGGTTATTGGGGCCCTATGCCTTACCTTGCTAAAGGTATTGCCGTATTTGACGACCCTAAAATGCCTATTGTAGGTATTGATGGCAGCGAGCCAAACGATAACTTTAGAAAGCAGCTAGTTTCAAGTGCGCAAGCTGCGGTTGATGTGCTGGTTAAAAAAGGCATTGCCGATAAAAACAACATTGCTATAGCAGGGCACTCGTACGGTGCATTTATGGTGGCAAACCTATTAGCGCATAGTGATTTATTTAAAACCGGTATTGCTCGCAGTGGTGCTTACAACCGTACCCTAACGCCGTTTGGTTTTCAGGGTGAAGAGCGTGATTTTTGGCAAGCACAAAGTGTGTACGCAAACATGTCGCCGTTTTTCCATGCTGAAAAAATTGACGAGCCAATGCTAATGATCCACGGTCAAGAAGATCCTAATTCTGGAACTTTCCCAATGCAAAGTGAGCGCATGTACGCCGCCCTAAAAGGCTTAGGTAAAGACGCTCGCTTAGTTATGCTTCCTTACGAAGCCCACGGTTACCGCGCTCGTAAAAGCTTATTACACGTACTGTGGGAACAAGAGCAATGGCTAGATAAGTATTTATTGAGTGATACCGCAAAGCCAGTAGAGGTCATTACTCAGCCAGTGGCAAGTACTGAACAATAGTAGATAATAGGTAACCAATAGCGCGGCTACTTTAGCCGCGTTTTTTGCTTTTAATATAGAGAGAAAAAATGATTGATGTTGCAGCGCTTGCCGTTTTTATTCCTACCTTCTTTTTTGTATCTATTACACCGGGTATGTGTATGACCCTTGCCATGACATTAGGTATGAGCATAGGTGTAAGGCGCACATTATGGATGATGATAGGTGAGCTGTTAGGGGTCGCAAGTGTTGCTATTGCTGCGGTATTAGGTGTTGCAAGCGTAATGCTAAATTACCCTAATGCGTTCGATATTTTAAAATGGGTAGGCGGTGCATACTTAATTTATATAGGTATAAATATGTGGCGCGCAAAAGGTAAAATGTCGATTGATACACATAGCCCAAGTGATGTAAGTCGCCAGTCGCTATTTACGCAAGGCTTTGTAACTGCCATTGCTAATCCAAAGGGCTGGGCATTTATGATCTCTTTACTACCGCCATTTATTAGCGTTGAACACGCACTAGCCCCGCAACTGTTAGTGCTTGTTTTAGTTATTATGATAAGCGAATTTATTTGCATGTTAGCGTACGCCACAGGCGGTAAAAGCCTACGTTTATTTTTAAGCCGTGGCGATAATATAAAATGGATGAACCGAATTGCAGGCAGCCTTATGGTGCTAGTAGGCATATGGCTGGCATTAGGAGGCTAGATTACTATTTATACTAAGTCTAAGCCTGTTGATGCTATTAAGTAAAAAAATTTAAAGTTTTTATAAAATGAGATAAAAGTATGAATGTTGGCTGAACGCCTTGCCAGCGTTACATTTGTAATAAAATGAAAGGTAAGTAAATAAAAAGTTCTTAATTTGTAGAGTTGCATTTTTTCATAAATTCGGTAATTCTAATTAAATGTTCAAGGAAGAATGAACCAAGTCAATAGCTTAGCTTTGTGCTTTCTTGTGTTTTTATAAGTATAGGGAAATAACCTAATGAAAAAAGCTATCTTATCTGCCATTATCTTCGCCCCCCTTTTCGCCGGTTGTGTATCGACAACAGATACAAGTACATCTGCTAATTTAGACAGAAATGCAGCCGTCGCAGAATTAACAACTCGTATGGACACTCTAGGCTATTTTCACCCTGTTGAAGTGCAACCAGGGATAGATGAGTTTTTAAATATGTCCGCCATTATTTTAGAGCGTCAACGCAAGGTTATGGCCGAGTATCGTACTCAAACTGATAACTATCGAGATGTGCAAGCATTTTTATATGCTCATCAGAATTCTACACCTGAACAATTACAAGCTGCCATTGTTGAATTTGACGCAGGGGCTAAAAATAAAGACGAAGAAATTGGTCATAAAATTGCAGCTTATAATTTAGCAAATGAAGGTATTTACCAACAAAACGTTGAGCTTGCGACAGACTTAACAATTGAAATAGCTAAGTCTGCTTATATTTTGAGCCAGCACAGTACTGCAATAGCTAAAGTTACAGCTTTGCGAATGGGAGGTGATGTAGTTAGCTCTTGGTTATCAAGTGACGAAGAAAACGCCGAAAAAGAAGAAGATCCAAAAGATATAGGCACTGCACTTGTTAAAGCAAAAGATCAGCTTGCATTAGCACTTGAAGCAAACGAAATTATTGAACTTGAACAAGCAACTATCACAGCTATAAATGAGCTTCAGCTTGAGCAAGAAGCGAAAGGCTGATGAAAACAAGCATTTTTGCTTTTTTAGTAGCCTGTGTTTTTAATTGTTCTGCTCAAAGTTGGCCTGACTGGGTAACCAAATCACATAAGAGTGATGAATACATAACTGCAGTCGGTATTGGTGAAAGTCGCTTAGCCGCAAAGCAAGCGGCTCTAGCCGACATTACTACTCAATTAAGCGTTGATGTAAATACACAGCAATTACAAACGCTAAAAAAGCAAAATAATCGAGTAAATAACTATTTTGAACAAACAACGAGCCTAACAAGTTTACCGATTACATTAACGGGGCTTGAAGAGCTTAATTCGATTAACCAAAATAATTTATTTGCTTTAAAAGTGGGCATAAAAAAAACGACTTTAATCGCTAATCTTAAATCTGATTTAGAGGGACTAGAGCGTATGGACATCCCCAAAAAAAATGCAGAACAGCGATTTATATGGGCTCTCCAAAAAAGTGGAGAGCTTAATCTTGCCTCAAAAAAATTAGCTTTGTTAGAACTCCTATCTGGCTCTAAGCCATTTATAAAACAAACTTTAAATAAGTTATTAAATGAACAATCAATAGGGTTAGGCGCTGTCGCTTGCGATGTGATAGGCGCTAATAACATTAGCCAAATAAAGTCTGCTCTAAATGATGCATTACCGCATAGTGGTTCAACTCGCTTATGGGTGCGGCCACAATTACGATGGCAGTATGCTCAAAGCGATAATGCCTACCTCGCTAAAGCAAATCTAACCATTGTACTTACTCGAAGCGTGAGCCCATTTAAAGTGCTGTTACAGCACGATATATCCGCACAAGAAAGTGCCAGCACTCAAGAAATCGCAAAACAAAACGCGATTAATAACTTAGTAAAACAAATTAAAGCGCCTGCAAGTCAGTGGCTGTTTGATAATTAGGAATAGCAATGAAATTAGTCAAAAATTTAACTCTTTCTGCACTAACTATTGCCTTATTGGCTGGTTGTAACACAACCCCAAAACAGGGAAGCACGACTCAATCTGGTACAGTAAGCAACAACGCTTCGAATACAGTAATCGCTAAAAGCGCTTATGTATTTAAAGATGCCGATATTGCAATGCCGGCCTATTTTGATACTCAAGGTTTAGAGCGTTGTACCTTCGATATCAATAGTGAAACCGATAGTTGCCCACTCAAAAAGCCTATTATACGTATGTATTTTGACTTAGCAGGTGTAAGCGGAAGTGGTATTGGTGTTGATGCAATGCGTGAGTTTGATAATCAAAATTTATTACTTATGCTCGAAAATCAATTTGCTGGTATTAATCGCTTTAGAATCGTTACGCGTGATGATGATGCTATTTCAAAAGAGCAACAGTTAATTTTACAACAACAAGGTGTAGCAATAGCAGCTAAACGCGCTGAAGTTAAAGCATTAATTCCCGATTTTGTCGTGAAAATTGATTCACTGAGAACGCTAAAAACTGAAGGGGCGATCACAGATTGGGCCGACTACACATTAGAGCTGACAACCGGCGTTATAAACCCACAAACACGTGAAAAGCTATCGCACCCAAATTTAGGAAAGATTCGTGTTAAATCGGAAGATGTACGTGATCGCTCAGAGTTAAAATTTACAACAGTAAGCGGACGCTATGCAGCGGGTTTCCACTTTGATCAAAGTGCTCATGTAAATGCAGTACTTAGTGACATGGGATCGCGTGGTATTGATATTTTACTTACTCGTATGTTGAGTGAAATGCCAGCAACAGCACAAGTGTTAGGTATTAAAGGTAACAAAATTAGCTTAGACAGAGGCCAAAATGCAGGTGTGCTGCCTAACGAAACAATGATCATTTTTAGCTATGAGGCTGGATTTGTTGAGCCACTTGGAGTTGCAAATGTAAACCCTTCGCGTAGTAGTGCAAATGGTGAAATTATTCGTTGGAAAGCTTCCGATGCAGCCGATGATGTTAAAAATAAAGCTGAAAACGGTATTTATCGCCCATCTAATGGTGCAAAAATATTTGCTGTATCGGTCGGTACTCCAGCTGACTTTTTGGAGAACCGAACATGATCAAAAAGCTTGGCTTGTTAGCATTATGTTCTTTGAGTGCGCAAGCTCAAGTGGATGTATTGTCTGATGGTACGCTACAAACACAGGCATGTGCTTATGGTCGAGGTAGCACGGCTATTTCTGGTGCAAAAGCTCAGGCAAGTGCCGAGCTAATCAGTTTTATTAAAGGTAATAAAAGCCTAACAACACAAGGTGCACAGCAACATTTAACAACTAGTTTAGATGATGATGCAGCCAGCTTATATGAGCAGCAACGCACTACGATGATGGAAGGGTTGAGTGCAGGCGCTGTTCCTTTAAATTACTCAGCACCTACACTAAGCGGTAACGACACTTGCATGACTGTAAGCCTTAACCCGCAAGAGTTAGGGGAGCCGCAAGAGCAAAATTGGCAGCAAACCACTCAAAATATTAGTGTGACAGTAATAGGCCAAGGCTGGAAAAAAGAAGGTAAAACAGCATTGACGATTGCAGAACAAGATGCTTTGCAACGCGCTGTATCGCAAGTTGTAGGTGTTTGGCTTACTCAGCAGCATACGCAATCATCAAGCATGAGTATGAATATTGTTGACGGTAACGAATCAACAAACATGCAAGAGCTAATAGGCCAACAGCTTTCGAGTCATAGTGAAGGGCTTGTTAAAGAATGGCAAACGCTGCAAACCAAAGAACTGCAAAATGGTGGTGTGGAAGTCACCATTATTGCTGTGGTAGAAAAAGCACCTCTCATTCAAAAAGCATCTAAATTACTGAGCATGATTGGTTCGCCTAGAGTCCAAGTTATTGCGCCTGAACCATTAAAAACAGAGCTAAAAGTTTGGTTAAACGAGCAAGGTATTGAAGTTGGTAACGCGGCTAGTTTAGTTATTTATGCAAAATCTGAAGTGATTAAGAGAGGTAACAACAGACAACTTTATTTAACTGCTGACGTTAGAGATTTAGCTGGAAATATTTATGGCCAGTGGAAAAACGACTCTTCATTTATGTCATTGCCTAAAGGCCCATACGTTGAAAAAGACTTAATGGCAGTGCATTTGGCAAGCAAGTCACAATCAGAGGCACTTCATAACACGCTTAATAATGCCTTTACTCAAGTAGTTGCAAGAGGGGGCTTAGTTCGTGAAGTCATGCTGCCAAGCAATAAGTTAACGCAACCAGAAAAATTGCATGATGTATTAAGTACGTTAGGTGGCGTAAGCGATGTATCTATACATAAACAGCAAAAATATACTGTAGCAAGCCTTAGGTTTAAAGGTAATACCGGTGAGCTTGCTAATGCGCTCGATCAAGTATTAATGACAATAACAGCAAAAAACCTTTCAAAAATTACAGTCGAAGACGATTTTACACTCAGGTACAAATAAGGATAGATGATGAAATTAAAAATATTAACATTAGCAATGGTTTTAGCTATGCCTGCAATCGCAGCGGAAGAGTTTAGCCTAACGGATATGATCCCAGCTCGCCCAGGGGCACAAGTTGCAGGTGCTGAACAAGCACAGGTTTCTGGAGATGTAGTAGTTGCAAAAGATACAAACGTTGCAGTTGCTGTTGCTCATCAAGCATTAATAGATGATAACGAAGACGGCATTAAAATGATTCAGGTTGGCAGTGGTACTGGTATTTTATCAATTGGTAGCAATTACTATAAAACTTACGAAAATATAAACGCTACACTGCTCTCTAAACGAAGTGCATATGTGCAAGCCGGTCTAATTGCAAAGAAGCAAATGGTTCAAAATATGACAGGGCTGCAACAGCAATGTGAGACAGCTGCATCGATAACAATGGATCGGATTGATACAGGTGTCGAAGGAGCGAGTAATTCTAAGGCATCATTAACTGAAAACTGTAAAGAGTCACTTTCAGGCATGCTTGCTGGGTATGTAACATTCGATGTTTTTGATGACCCAGAAGAGAAAATGGTAAGAGTTAGTTTAATTTCCACACCAAAAACTCGATTACAAACTAAAAGTAATAGAGGGATTATAGCTGTAACTACTAACCCAAATGAAATATTTCAACAAGTTATAGAAGATGTCAAAAGTGGTGTCTTACCTCCGGTTGGTTCAAAGGTATTAACTAATGCAGCTACTGGTGAAGTCATTGTAATCGGGTATGGTTCGGCAATTATTCGACAAGATAAAAATAAAAGTATGGGGCGTCAATTAAGACAAATGGCTAAATCACAGTCGCAAACTCGTGCACGTTCAGCTCTTATAGCAACTATGCAGGGTGAATCTGTTACGTGGCAGGGTAAAATGGATGAGAAGCAGTTTGAGGGTTCTGAAAACTTTAAATATGATGATCCATATTTACAAGATCCTACACAAGTAAAAATATTAGATGAGCAAAGGGAAACATTTGTAAATCAAGTAAAGCAATCCAATGAATATAAAACAATAGCTCAGGGTCAGTTACCAGCGGGTGTTAATGTAAAAAACTTTACTAGTGATGACAAATATTGGCAATACAGTGTCGCAGTTTATGCTCCTAGTTTAGAAGCTACAGCGCGACAAGCAGCTAAAGAGATGGAAGGTAATAATGGCCAAACTGTTAATGGTGTAAGCCAGTCTAGTCACAAAATCAAAGTGTACGGTGGGTTAAACGAAAAAGCGGCTAACCCTCAGGGTGCATCAGGTAAAGTAGCGAGCGAAAAGGAACTTTAATGCTAGCACCTATTTTAGCGCTTTCGTTGGTGGCTTCGGCCACTTTCGACTCAGAGCAAACAATTGAACAAAAAACTGCTTTTTATAAAAGTCAGGCTAATGGTCAATACGCCCGAGTAATGGCGTTAAAATCGAGTGCAAAAAATGCGCTTGAGCAGGCATGTCGAAATGCATTGACCCTGCCTGAGCGCAGTATTATTAAAAATACTTTAGCTAAAAAGCTCAATATTACGTTGCCAGAGTCGGTAAGCTTTATTAACGCTGAAATTACGGGCTATAAGCAAGAAAAACAGCAAGAATGGTTAACTTGTACTGGCGTTGTAACACCTGCTGCGAAAGATATTAACGAAGCTGGACTTGCCATTAGAGCTGCTTGGCAAATTGGTAGCCAAAAGGATAAAACAAACTTACGTCCTTTATTGCAAGTTGCATTGAATCACCCTACAACAATGTCTGATGCGGTGGCATTAGTTGCAGCTCAATCACCAGAAGAGCAACGCTTAAGCTATCTCGATAAATATTTAAAAGCGAGTGAGTTAAAGCTCGATGAAGCTAAGGCGTCTGTTGCACAAACCTGGTTTGTTTATGGGCGTTATAAACAAGTTATTTCGCTAACCCAACAATGCAATAGCATAGACTGTAAGCGTTTAAATTTAGCAGCGCAAACTGCTTTTGATAACCTACCTGCTGATGATCTAAGTAGCTACTTTTAATTTTATAGGGATATAAAAAATGCATTTAAAAGCTAAAATGCTTCTAAAAATAGGCGTATTCGCTTATTTAACAATGAGTTTTACCAGCATAGCTCAAACGAATGATGAGGCTGAATTTGAGGCTTTTCTAAAAAAGCGTCAGAGTGAGTTTAATCAGTTTGAGCAACAACAAAAACAAGAATTTGAAGCATTTGTAACTGCTTGGCGTGATGCGCAAAATGCATATTTAAAACAAGTAACTACAAAGTGGCAAGACCCAAATCTGCCAAGCTCAAAAGTATGGGTCAAATACAGTGATGACTTAAATAAACGCACCAGTGTAAACTTTGAAAGTGGTGAAGTGGTGGTTGAGTTATTAAATAGCAAAAACAACGAGCAAGCTGTTGAATATGCAAAAGAGCAAGTAAATGAGCTTTCTCAAATCACGGTAGATAAAGCACTTGCAAAGGATCCGGTATATATTGCAGCTAATAATACCATTAATAATAAAAGCTTCACTTCTACTAGTAAGTCTTTAAATAGTAAAATTGAGCGGAATAAGCCATCAACAACGACTCAACCTAAAAAAATAGCTAAGCAAACAGTACTTTCTACAGAGATTGTAGAAGAGGTACTCTCTGCAAAGGTGCCTGTAATAACGAAGCAAAAAGACAGAGTAACAATTAGCTATAAGCTGCCTGCTAATACGCTCTCTAATCAAGCAAAACGATACTTACCTGAAGTTCAGCAACAAGCAAAGCGCTACAATATAGAGCCTGCATTGTTATTAGCCATCATTCATACGGAATCAAGTTTTAACCCACTAGCTCGCTCCCCAATTCCTGCTTTTGGATTGATGCAAATTGTCCCGACATCGGCGGGTAAAGACGTGAGTAACTTTTTGCAAGGAAAACCGCTATTACTTAGTCCAGAATACTTATTTCAGGCAGATAATAACGTAGAAGCAGGTAGTACTTACATGCATATTTTAAGCAATCGTTACTTTAAAAATGTGCGTAATGCGCAATCAAGAATTTACATGAGTATAGCCGCTTATAATACTGGCCCTGGCAACGTAGCCAAAACGTTAAGTGGCTCTAAATCACTTAATCAGGCAAGTATTGCAGCTAATGCAATGTCATCAGAGAATGTTTATACCTTAATGGTAAATAAGTTACCTGCACAAGAAACCCGTAATTACTTACAAAAAGTGGTAAAACGCACCGCTTATTATCAAAAGCAATTGAAAGGAATTTAAAATGAAAAAGTTATTACCTCTTATAGCCGCTTTAGCATTAGGTGCGTGTTCAAGCACTGAACAAACTCAGTCTGAGCCGTTAGCAAAAAATGATTCAGTGCCAAGCTGGGTATTATTACCTGTGTCTGATAAAGGATTAGCTTCATCATCATGCGTACCTTGGTCAGGCAGTATGTCAACCGACAGAGCACAAGCTATTGCGGCTGCACGCGCCGATTTATCCCAGCAGATACAAGTTAAAGCAAGTGTTATGGATAAATTATACCAACGTAAAGCACAAAGTAATGATGAGCTAAATGTTGGCGGTACTTTTGAGCAAGTAAGCAAACAGGTTGCACAGCAAAGCCTTGTAGGTGCTGTGCCACAAGAAGTGGCATTTGCGAAATTAGACGGTGTAAAGCAGCTTTGTACATTCGTTGTAATGAGCAATACACAAGAAACATTTAATAACCTAGTAGCTCAATCTGGTAAGCGTTTAGATCCTAGTTCGCGTGAAGCACTTTACGAAGAGTTCAAAGCCCAAAAAGCGATGAAAGAACTTGAAAAAGAGCTAGAAAATTTAAATAACTAATAAAAAATTCTATATTACTAGTTTAGTTTCTAACTCCGCTAAACTAGTATTTTTGAACGGAGTTATGAAGGACTGAAATGAAAGATATATTCTTTTTTGATTCAATGTTAACCCCAAAAATAATTACATTTGTTTACTGGTTAATTTTAATAGGCACTTTGATCTCAGGTGTTACAACAATGTTTGCTAAGTATGGTGGTGGTTTCATTAGTGGTTTGGCCATAATTGTTGGTGGGGCTATTGGTGCGCGCATCTGGTGTGAGCTATTAATTGTACTATTTAAAATTCATGAAAATCTTCAAAAAATAGCTAATAAATCAGAATAATTTTAAATTCTCATAAAGTAGTGGTGGCATTGAGTGTTACCACTACTTTTAATCTTTGGCGGCCCAATTAACCAAAAGAAAGTAGTTGATATTGTCAATTAATTTACTATAGTTGATTTTGTCATCTATTTTAAGAGAAATACCTGTTTAATGAATACGCCTACTTTAGTAAATTCTGCGCTCGTAGAGCCTAAAAAAACACCGATCACCTATAAAATAATGGTGATGGTAAGTATTATTATTTTTGTAGGCGGCAGCTTAACAGGCATTATGACTTACACAAATGTAGGTATAACTGAGCATTTTTATATGGATTGGTTTACCTCGTTTTTAAGTGCGGTGTTGGTTATGGCTCCTGTGGGGTTAGCAATGACAGCCCTTATGAATACCTTGGTGGCTAAATTATTACCAAAAGCAAGTGAGCTAAAACGTAATTTAGTGATTAGCGTTTTTATGGCGCTTACCATGGAGTCGCTAATGGCGTTTGTAACCGCTACTAACAATATAGGTTTTGCCAATATGCGCTTATTTTATACCGCGTGGGTAGAGGGGTTATTAGCCGCGCTACCCATTGGTTTAACATTAATGCTTGTTATGTCGGTTACTGTAAAACCTAAATTAGAGCGATTTTTAAAAAGCTAAATTGCGCTTTTTAAAAATGTTGCCGTGCGGCTATGCTCAGATTGAGCCACATCTTCTGGTTTACCTTGAGCAACAATTAAGCCGCCTTCGTCGCCGGCTCCTGGACCAATATCAATAACCCAATCACTGTTACTGGCAACTTGCATATCGTGCTCAACCATAATTACGGTGTTGCCCGCATCAACTAAGCCATTTAACTGCGCCATTAACATGGCTACATCTTTTGGGTGTAGGCCGGTGGTTGGTTCATCTAAAATATACAGCGTATCGCCGCGCTGCGCACGTTGCAGCTCTGTGGCAAGCTTTATGCGCTGGGCCTCTCCGCCCGAAAGCTCAGTAGCAGGTTGCCCTAAACGTAAATAGCCAAGGCCTACTTGTAAGAGCGCATTTAGCGCACGTAAAATAGCGGGTTCATCGGCAAAAAATGTATGCGCTGACTCCACCGTTAAATTAAGCACATCGGCAATGGTTTTATCTTTATAGGTAATGTCGAGTGTTTTTTGGTTGTAGCGCTTGGCGTTACACACAGGGCAAGGCGAATACACGCTTGGTAAAAATAACAGTTCCACGCTTACAAAGCCTACGCCTTCGCAGTTGTCGCAGCGGCCTTTTTTCACATTAAACGAAAAACGACCTGCATCGTATTTACGCGCTTTTGCCTCTTTGGTATTGGCAAATAATTTACGTACGTGATCGAACAAACCAGTGTAAGTAGCAAGGTTTGAGCGAGGCGTGCGGCCAATGGCTTTTTGATCAACCGTTATTAGGCGCTTTATATGCTCAAGGCCCTCGGTAATTTTGCCATGGGTTGGTGTTTGAAGTTCTTGATCAAGCAAGTCGGCTTCATCGGTAGGTATTGGCGGCGGCGTTTTTTGACCTAAAGCATCTTGAATAAGCTCGACTAAGGCTTGGCTTACTAAGCTTGATTTACCTGAGCCAGAAACCCCCGTAACACTTGTAATAACCCCAAGCGGAAATTCGGCACTGATGTTGTGTAAATTGTTACGCTCAATACCACTTAGCTTAAGCCAGGCTGATGGCGTACGTTGTGTTTGATGATTTGGCTTTGCGTTATTGTTATGCTTAAAAAGATACTGACTTGTATGTGAGTTGCTCACTTGCTCTAAGCCTTCAACTGGGCCGCTGTAAACAATATTACCGCCATGCGAACCCGCATTTGGCCCTACATCAACCACCCAATCGGCGTGGCGAATTACACTTGTATCGTGCTCCACCACAAATACTGAGTTACCAGC
>NZ_AUTO01000270.1:7176-8831 GCF_000498055.1 Pseudoalteromonas sp. TB51 | reverse complement strand
GCCGTTGGAGCAACAGGCGGCTCGGGCTTATTTTGTTTAGCGCGGCGTAAACGTATAACCACCATGGCGCCAATTAATACCACAATAAGCAGTAGCAAACTTGGTAACAATAATGAACTTGGTGGCTCTGCAACTGGCGCAGGTATAAGTACAGGTGCGGGTTTGGGCGTTGTATTAACCGTTGGCTGCTCTTTTTTAGGCTCTATTTTAGGCGCTGCTTTTGGGGCGGTTTCAGTGGCCACCGGCTGCGCTTGGCTAGTGGTAGGTGTTAACTCGCTGCTATTTGGCTCAAGTTCACCCTTAGGTGTGCTTGGCGCATCCTTTACTGTATTAATTGGCGCAGTCTCAGGCTCGTTAATTTCTGAGCTTTGCTGGCTTATTTGATTTGTAGGCTGAGAGCTTGTAGTTGCTTTACTTGCGCTTTGTTTTATTGCTTTTTCGGCCGCAGTTATTTGCTCAAGCAGTTGTTGTTCTTGCTCGGGGGTAAGAGCAAGTGGTTGTGACTCTTGTTCAACAACTGGCGGCTCTACAGGTTTTGGTTTTGTTTGTACTTGCTTGGGTTTATTACAGTTTCTTTTAAAATCGCGTGCGGCGCTGCGGTATTTGGCACTGGCTTTATTATTACTGTACTGCTGCATTTCTTGCTTAATTAAAATACACATGGCTTCGTTATAGGCAGCACTTTGGCTGCTGTAAAATAAAGCAAAGCAAAAAATAAGTTGAGAGAGTCTAATAATCATAAAACACGGCGCTTAAGTATCAATAGTCTGATTTTAAGCGCAAAATTAAAATATATCTAGGCACTAAGGGCGTGTTGACCTGTGTGGATTGAAAATTTGTTCAATCTAAGGGCGATTAAATCGCGGCGTGAGGTTTGTAACCTAGTGAGATAAGTAAAAACCACCCAACAACACGCCCTCGTTAATCAATCACCATTAGGCTGCGGTACTCGTCGTAGGCAAATTGGTCGGTCATACCACTTATGTAATCTTGAATTAGCCTACAGCGATAGTAAAACTCGTAAGCGGCAAAGTGGTCGGGCTCTTCTTGCATGGCATCTATGGCGTGCTGATAACTATTTAAGTGCTTTTTAGAGAGCTTTTTAACCAAACGCGATTCGATTAATAATCGTGAGTCGCCATTTAATGCTCGTTTAAAATCGTCGCTGTTAAGTTGTAGCAGTGGTTTATAACAATCGAGCAGGCCGTTAATGATGCGATAGCCTTGTAGCTCGAGTTTTTCTACCTCTTTATGAGAAAACACATGCTTAAGCGCCACCTGTTTAAGGGTTTTAGTAACGGCGTGTAGGTGGCTGTTATCTTCTAATAGAGCTTGGTTAAAGTCGCCGTGGTAAATAGGCTCAATGTGCTCTATATAACGCTTTGCGGCGTGGTTTACAAGCGGGTGAAGCAAGGCCACGCGTAGGTAAATAAAAAATTCGCTATTAAAGTTGTAAGGCTGCGCGTTGGCGCGCTCTAGTGCGTAATCTACCGCTTTATCTACAAAATTTAGGTGTTCGGTGTCGTCAATGGTTAGGTTTATAAGGGCTTTTTTATATTCACTTTTTAGCTGCTGACAAAGTAGCTCGGTGGTGATTATATCTTTTTCTACGGCGTCTTCTATGTCGGCTAAGCAATAGGATATATCGTCGGCGG
>NZ_AUTO01000270.1:0-7169 GCF_000498055.1 Pseudoalteromonas sp. TB51 | reverse complement strand
ATAATGTAACTTGCCGGATGGCGGCAGTATGGCTCTATAACCAGCTCGTTTTGCAGTGCCTCTACAAAGGTTTTTTCGCTGTAGTAGTAACCTACTTTTTTCATTAAGTAGTTTTTATTTTGCGGTATGTCTTTTGGGTTTAATCCCGCGGGGCGGGTGTACTTTAAAATGCCCGCGCTTTGGCAATAAGTTAAGTTTAACCCCAGTAGCGAATGAATTATGCGTATGCCTTGGGCGTTGCCTTCAAAATTACAAATATCGTGCGCTAGGTGCTTAAAAATAACCCCTATGCCGGTATTTTGCTCTTGGCAGCGCGCTGGTGTAACACTTGCTAAATTATTATTAAACCAGTGGTTTATGGCAGCTTCGCCAAAATGTCCAAAGGGTGGGTTGCCTATATCGTGCATTAGGCAGGCCATTTCTACTAGGCTTTCTAGCGGGCGCTCTAGTCCTTTCAAGCCAAATTCGGTTTGTTGTTCAAAGCTTAAATTTACAAAAATACGCTGTACTATAAAACGGCCAACTTGCTGTACTTCTAGTGAGTGAGTTAAGCGCGAGCGCACCGCTGCGTTTCGCTCTAGCGGAAAAACCTGGGTTTTTTGCTGCAACCTACGAATAGCTGCACTGTTAATTATACGACCGCGATCGCTTTCCATCGCCATTTGTAAATTTGCAGTCGTGCGATACATGCGCGCTGGGGTTATTTTTTTACTAAAGTCGATAGTCATCGGAGTCCTTGCTTAGTGGTGACGACTGGCAAAGTAAATGCGCGTTGTCATTCGTTTTAAATACTTACTTGTTAATATATACATCTAGACGAGTTAGGTACAGGTGCTTGTATCATTTAAGGCCTGGCAATTGTATTATAAAGCTATATTTTTCAGTATTTAACGCATTTTAATGTAGGCGAGTATTTGTAATGAAGTATGTATTTCTAAAGGCGATGATGTTGGCTCTTTTAGTGTTAACCAGCCAAGCGGCATATGCGGCAAAAGAGCAAACCGTTGTACTTATATCAATAGATGGCATGCGTTGGGATTATATAGAAAAACACGGTGCGCCTAATTTAAAAGCAATGGCTACTAAAGGTGTACGCGCGCAAAAGCTAATGCCTGTTTACCCAACAAAAACGTTTCCTAATCATATTTCTATTATTACAGGGTTGCTGCCGGTAAATCATGGCATTGTAGATAATAACTTTTGTGATAAAGCCCGTAAAAACGAGTGCTACAGCATGGGTAAAGGCATGCGCGATAGCACGTGGGTAAATGGTATTCCACTTTGGAATTTAGCAAAAATGCAGGGGCTAAAGTCGGCTACTTATTTTTGGCCGGAGTCGGATGCGCGCTTTAATGGTATGACGCCCGACTATTACTTTCATTATTCTAAATACAGTGAGTACCAAGGCCGTGTTGATCAAATAATACAGTGGCTAAGCTTACCTAAAGCGCAGCGCCCACGTTTTGTGGCAAGTTATTTTTCGCTTGTTGATAGCATGGGCCACGAGTTTGGCCCAGACGCACCGCAAACTCGTGATGCAGTAAAACAATTAGATGAACTAATGGGCCAATTACAAACCCGTTTAAGCAAGCTAGAGCAAGAGATTAACCTTGTTATTGTATCCGATCACGGTATGGCGCATGTAAACCCAGAGCAAAGTATTGATGTTTCTACATTGCCTAAAAACGATAATTTTATAGTTAAAAACACCGGCCCGCGGTTACTTATTTATGCAAAGCCTGCTGTAACAAGCGAGCAAATTGCAACTTACAAACAACGTTTGCAACAAGCCGCAAACGGGCGTTATACGGTATTAAACGACGAGCAATTAGCGGCATATCACTACAATAAAGGCACTCGTGTGGGCGATATTGTTGTGCAAACTAATGCGCCAGCGGTATTTACTAACGAAGGCAAAGCAATGTACTTAGGTACTCATGGCTATGCCTATACCGATGATATGGCGGCTACATTAATTGCAGTAGGGCCTGCTTTTAAACAAGGGCTAAGCCTTGAAAAGGTAAATAATCTTGATATTTACCCGGTACTTGCCAAAGTAATGGGGCTTAAGCTTTTAAGTAAAGTAGATGGCGACGGTAAAACGTTAATGCCTGCTATTAAACAAAAAATAGTAGTGCATTAATTAGCTGCGCGCTTTTAGGCTTTTAGTGACTTAACCTTGAAAGATCAACAAACCTTAAGCCAAATAAAAAAGAGCGCAAATGCGCTCTAAAGGGAAATAATTATAAAAGGGCTATATACAGCCTGCTTTAAATCACTTACTTAAAGTTAGCAATGCTTGTTTTAGTGTCGGTAACCGTACGAATAGCATACGCTTGGTTAGTTACACCAAAAGCCAAGCCATTTACGCTCCAATTAGGGTTAGAGAAGTAATCGTATTGCGTTGCGCTACCGTAAACGTGCGGGTAGGCCATAATGCTGGCAAATTCGTTTTGTACGCCGTGGCCCATACCATCAACATACACACCGCCCGATGTATCGCCTTGTTTACGTGAGTGCGCTAGGCCTTGGTTATGACCAAGTTCGTGTACAAACGTAGTGGCACCACAATCAATAGCTGTAATAGAGTACATACGGTCGCTCATTGAGCTGTATAAATTACCGTTAGTGCCTTGGCCAACCCAAGCTAAACCACACGAGATTAAACCATTACCCGCACTTTGGCCGGTACCAAGTACGGCAACCATGTCGGCTTTCCAGCTAGTGCGTAAACCATCTACGTAGCTGCTGTTAGTTACCGCATCTAACCAATCTTCAGACGGTGTAATTGCGTAATCGCCTAGGTTTTCTGTGCCCGCTAATCGCAGTGTAATGTCTACCCCATTTTGGCTATAAACCTGGTTACTAAAGGCGATCAGCTGGTTTATTTTAGTGTTTATATTACTCGTAGCTGCGGCCGATTGGTCGGTATATAAAATACCAATATCAATTGTTACTGCCTGTGCTGCACTGGTTGCAAATAGCGCGCTGGCAATGGCTGCCGTAGTGATTAGTTTTTTCATTTTTATATTTCCTTACTTATGTAGTGGTTGGAAGTTTTACTGCTGATTGATTTAGTTGGGTTACTGCGTGTTGGGTTGTTCAGTTTTTTTTGGGGCAAACATATCTATGGTTTTATCTGTTTTTGGTGTGGGCGCATCTACGTGATGCTCTATGTGGTTTTGGTATAAATCGCGTTTTGCTGCAATCCAGCCATATTTACCTTTACTTTCAAAAACGTAATTGCCGCTAGGTGCGGTAAATTGCCCATAAATTGCATCGTTTCCTACGGTCATAACCGTGGTGTGTAGTTGCCCATTGGCACCAATAACTTGGCCAAATATGCTTTTATCGCCATTTGTAGCCTCTGATAACGAGGTGATTTCGGCGCTGTAGGTTTCAACGGTTTGCGGGATTGAAATATCAAACGAGTCGCCAGCTTCAAGGGTGTGTAACGTATTTAGGTCGAACTCTATGTAGGCTTCGTTGTTTAAATCGCTTGGTAGTACGTTGGCGTTGGTAAGTACCTCTTTAGCTTTTTCAGATACCTTGTTTATAGCTTCAAACTGGTTGCTCTGCGCTGGTGCCTCAATGGTTTTAGGTTTTACGTTAACGGGATCTTTACTCATATCAATGGGCTGTGGTGCTTTTTTATTTACTGCAAATTGAGAGTCAACGGGCACTATATCCACTGCAACAGACGCCGTTACCTGCTCAGGTTTTTCGGTATTAAATAGCAGCTTATAAATAGCAAATGCAGATAGACCAAGGGCAACAATTATTAAAATAGCGCGTTTCATTTGTTTCTCTTACGGGGTTTTTGGTTAACTAATTGTTACTTTTTATATCATATAGATAATTAGATCAAGTTAGCGGTGGCAGTATAAAAGTGCTAATTATTTATATTGTAAATGATTGTAAATAAACAATTTACCTATAATGGGTTTGATTTATTGAGCTAAAAAGGATGGGTTTTTATAGGGTTTTAGCGGGGTGCAAGCGTAAGCGAATAATTGTTTTTGTTTTTAATTTGGCAATGAAAGCTGTGATCTTTATAGGTAAAAAAAATTTTAAAATAATGAATATTTTTCACGCTTAATAGCGTAAACGCTAATTGCAAAGCGTAAATAGGCAACGTATGTTGTGGGCTTAAAAATCTAAAATTAAGAGGGATTTTATGACGTTTTCCGATCAGCTGCTTAATCGAGCAACCGCAGGGTTGGTGGCTGTTATTATTGGTTTTTCAAGTTCTATTGCGCTTATTTATCAAGTTGTTATAACCCTTGGCGGCACGCCCGATTTAGTCGCAAGCTGGCTTTTAATGCTAGGGCTGGTAATGGGCATAACCACTATTGGGTTGTCGTATTATTATAAAGTGCCCGTTTTAATTGCATGGTCTACCACTGGGGCGGCTTTACTTATTTCCAGCGCGCAGGGCTACCATTTAGGCGAAGCCATTGGTGCATTTATGTTTGCCGCTACATTGGTTTTTGTGTCGGGGGTTACCGGTTGGTTTGAAAAAATAATGAACCGTATACCGAGCGAACTTGCCTGTGCCATGCTGGCAGGCGTATTGGTCACCTTTGGTATAGATGTATTTAATTTTATGAATGAGCTACCACTGGTTATAGGCCTAATGGTGCTTATGTATTTTTTAGGAAAACGATTTTTTGCACGTTTTGCCATGCTTAGCGTTTTAGTTGCAGGCGTACTACTGGCGTGGCAAATGGGGCATATTGATACTGGCGCTATTCATTGGAAAATAAGTGAGTTTGCATACATAGCGCCGGTGTTTAACTTGCAAGCGTGTATAAGTATTGGCTTACCGCTTTATATAGTAACCATGACCTCACAAAACTTACCGGGTATTGCTGTACTAAAGGCTCATAATTATAAAGCGCCCATCTCGGCTACGCTTAACGTAACTGGTTTTATTAATATTTTAACAGCGCCGTTTGGTACGTACTCTATTAATTTAGCCGCTATTACTGCTGCTATTTGTATGAGCGACGAGGCCGATAAAAGCCCCGATAAACGCTATTGGGCAAGTATTGCCGCAGGCGTATTTTATATTGTTATGGCACTTTGCGCGGCAACGCTTGTTGGTTTAGTGGCAAGTTTGCCGCAGGCATTAATTTTAGCCTTAGCGGGTATTGCGTTGTTTGGCACCATTGCTAATAGCTTGCAGCAAGCTTTAAGCTCAGCTCAATACACAGAGGCTGCAATAGTTACGTTTTTGGTAACCGCATCTGATTTAACCATGCTCTCGGTGGGCTCTGCGTTTTGGGGAATAATTGCCGGCGTTTGTACGTTGATGATCACCCGTAAAAGTTAAATAAAAGTGCCTATGAATAGGTTAAAACAGGTAAAAGCGTTGCTTTTAAAACGCCAGCAAGCTGCACGTCTACAAGGTAATTTACCTCGGTGCTAATTTTGTCGGTAGGCGCGAAGCTTGCTCGCGCAAGATGTTAGTTGCTTCTCTAAAAGCGAAGCGTCTCTTAACCTCTTTGTGATTTATTGATCTTTAATACAAAAATGCACAAAGAGAAGGGAATGAGGAGTAAATGAGAAGTGAAAGTTGTAGGCGAGAAGCTTGCTCGCGCAAGATGCAAGTTACTTCTCTAAAAGAGAAGCGTCTCTAAACCTCTTTGTGGTTTATTGATCTTTAATACAAAAATGCACAAATAGAAGGGAATGAGGAGTAAATGAGAAGTGAAGTTTGTAGGCGCGAAGCTTGCTCGCGCAAAATGTTAGTTACTTCTCTAAAAGCGAAGCGTCTCTAAGCCTCTTTGTGCTTTATTGATCTTTAATACAAAAATGCACAAAGAGAAGGGAATGAGGAGTAAATGAGAAGTGAAATTTGTAGGCGCGAAGTTTGCTCGCGCAAGATGTTAGTTGCTTCTCTAAAAGCGAAGCACTTTTTAACCTCTTTGTGAATGCGTTGGTTTTATTTACGAGCTATCGCTCGTCACGCCAGCAAGCTGCGCGTCTACAAGGTAATTTACCTCGGTGTTAATTTTGTTGGTAGGCGCGAAGCTTGCTCGCGCAAAATGTTAGTTACTTCTCTAAAAGCGAAGCGTCTCTAAACCTCTTTGTGATTTATTGATCTTTAATACAAAAATGCACAAAGAGAAGGGAAAGAGGATTAAATGAGAAGTGAAGCTTGTAGGCGCGAAGCTTGCTCGCGCAAGATGTTAGTTGCTTCTCTAAAAGCGAAGCGTCTCTTAACCTCTTTGTGGTTTATTGATCTTTAATACAAAAATGCACAAAGAGAAGGGAAAGAGGATTAAATGAGAAGTGAAAGTTGTAGGTGCGAAGCTTGCTCGCGCAAAATAGTAGCTATGACATTTAATAAATACTTACCTTACAATCAAAAAAGCGGTGTTAAATTTAACACCGCTTTTTTACGTTAAGGCAATAAAGATGCGTTTAAAGCATTGGTTTTAGCACATCATATAAAGCGTTAATGTGGTCGTCTCTGTCGTTTAAAGCGGCTATATAACGGTACTTTTCGCCGCCTGCGTTTTCAAAAATTTCGCGGTTTTCTTCTTCAAGCTCTTCGAGTGTCTCTAAGCAATCGGCACTAAAAGCAGGGCTTAAAATTGCAACGTCGGTAATGTTTTCATCAGGTAACGATGCAAGCGTGGCGTCGGTGTATGGCTTTAACCATTCGGCTTTACCAAAGCGGCTTTGAAAAGTGCTAATTACTTTATCTTTATCAAGGCCTAGTTTTTCAACCACTAAACGCGTGGTTTGCAAACATAGGCAGTGGTAAGGGTCGCCTCTATCTAAAAATAGCTTTGGCATACCGTGATATGAAAAAACTAATTTTTGTGGCATGCCGTTTTTTTCTAAATCTTCGCTAATGCTGCTAGCTAATGAATCAATGTAAGCGGTGTTTTTGTGATAACCATTTACAAAGTGTAGCTCGGGCACCCAGCGCCATCTTTGCAATACTCTTGATACGGCATCAAATGTTGAGCCGGTGGTAGGACTTGAGTATTGCGGGTAAAGTGGTAGTACAATTATGCGCGTTAGGCCTTTATCGCGCAGCGCTTCCAGGCCCGCCTCTATTGAAGGGTTGCCGTAACGCATGGCCATAACAACTTCGGTATTGGTGTAACCTTGCTCTTGGAGTAGCGCGTTTAGTTTGTCGCGTTGCAGGCGGG
>NZ_AUTO01000269.1:0-6977 GCF_000498055.1 Pseudoalteromonas sp. TB51 | reverse complement strand
GAGCCGTTTTCGGTCCAAATGCTTTCGTATAGTTTTGCTGAGCGCTTAGGGCGAATACGCAAAATTATACCGTGCAGTATTATCATCCACACTAAACGTGGAATTTCTACAATGCGCGGATCGGATAAAAATTCACGTAAGTAGGTACGCAGTGCCGCAGGGGTGGGCGCGTCTGGACTGCCTAAGTTGGTAAGTAAAATGCCCGTTTTTTGATTAAAACGTCCGTCGTGGGGATTGTCAGTGACTGCAGAAAATCGCGACACGCTGTGCTCCTTAAAGCAATGTGATACCAATTCGCGATAATACTTAATCATTTTGCGGGGCTAAACGTGTCGCTACCAGCGTTAAGCAATTCTCATTTAGAACAACTAAATAGCGAATTTTTTTGCCTAGCTATCAACACGTTTTTCCATCCTCAAAATAAATCACTTAATTAAGCGGATTGGTATTAAACAGTTTAAAATTTATACCCAGATTAATAGGTACCTGTTTGAATTAGTTTAGCTTATTTACGGTAATTGTAACGAAAAAAGCCACAGTTTAGATCACTCATTTAGCGCTTTTTACCATTATTCTAAACGGGGTCGGTTTTTTGGCTTCTAATTGCTGTAGTTTTTCGATGGATTTTTTACCAAACACATGGCCTTTAGGTAACAACATAATACCGCTGTGGCTGTGTAACGTATGGCCTAAAATCATATTGGCTTTTAGCTCTTGAGCGCTGCATATAATAATAGAGCCCGCATTATTAAGTTGCTCATTTAATTTGCTATGGCTTGCCTCGAGTGCGCGCACAATTTTAGGGTGGTAAAAAGTGCCACTGTACATTTTAACGCTTTCGAGCGCATCGCTGTGGCGCTCTTTGTCTGTGGGGCTTTGGCTTTGTTCAAATGCGTTCCAATAATCGCGAGCAACGCTAAGCACCATAGCGCCAATAGGAATGTCGTTTGCTGCTAATCCTTTTGGTAAACCGTTGCCGTTAAAGCGCTCATATTGATGATAAATTGCATCAGATACATCATGTAAATGTATAGCAGGCATAAGCATTAATTGTGCTGTGCTTGGGTGTGTATAAAAGGCTTTGCGCTGTTGTTCGCTTAGCCGGCTCACTGGCTTTTTATAGAGCTCTGGGTCCATAGCAAGCAAACCTATTTGCGCTAAGTAACCCGCCATGGGGGCTAAATCTATACTTTTTTGCGAGAGGTTTAAGTACAGTGCTATTTGGGTGCAGGTGTCGGCAATTTTTTGCGCTTTGTTACCATCTAAGTATGGGTTGGCGTTTATAAAATTATAAAGTAGCTCTACGGTGGCTTTGTGTTCGTGTTTTTCGCGCTCGTTGGCATCTTCTAGCTGTTTAAGTACCTGCTTAATTTGTTTTGTACGCTTTTCTACTCGTTGCTCTAACGAGTTATTTAATTCGAGAAGTTCTTTGTTTTGCTGTTTTACTTGCTGCTCGAGTTGCTTGTTTTGTTTTTTTAGCTGAAATTTTTCGATGCTGTCGTTTATGCTGCGCAAAAGCATATCGTTTTGCCATGGTTTTTGAATGTAGCCGTTAATTTGCGCTAGGTTTACAGCGNGGCTAGGGTGGTTTCTATTTCAGCGTAGCCGGTTAATAAAATACGTTGTGTTTCGGGGGCTTTGTTACGGGCTTGCTCTAAAAATTGCGCGCCATTCATGGTGGGCATTTTCATGTCGCTAATAATTAAGCTAAATTCGTGGCTGTTTAAAAGCTCAAGCGCTTGCACTGGGCTTTTGCAGGTCATAAAACTAAAGTTATTATTTTTTAATAAGGAGGTTAGTGAGCGCAGAACAATTTCGTCGTCATCAACACAAAGTACATCTACGGCAGTGATTGAATGTGCAGCGTCTGCTGGTTTGGTCATAGTGCTACCTTTTAAAATAATAAGCATAGCCTAAAAATTGCCCCTAGTTTGCATAATTACGTATGGCAAACTAAACGTTATACATGGATGCGTATTTATGGAGCGAATAGGATGAGCACTTTAACCGACGACTACAAACAAGCCTTTTTAGATGAGCAGCAAAAGCGTATAGCCGCAGAGCAACTGCTTGCCGATAAAAGCCAATTGTTAGTTGTGTTAAATGGCGAACTAACCAAAAACGTTGCTGAGCTGTCTTTGTATCAGCAAATGTTTGTTCAGGCCGACAAAATGGCAAGTGTGGGTGTTTTGTCTTGCAGTATTGCGCATGAAATAAATAACCCGCTTTCGTATGTAATTAGTAATATAGAAAGCTTGCAATATGTTAGCCCTCTTTTATCAAAATCTCTTCACTATAACGAGCAGTTTTTAACCGGCCAATTAAATGCTGGGCAATTTAAAAACGTGTTGGTTGATCTAAAAAAACAATACGAACTGGCATGGAATGGACACGAAATTTACTCGCAGTTGAGCGAAAGCCTAGAGGGTTTAAAGCGCATAAAGCAAACCGTGCATAATTTATTAAACCTTAGCCAATTTACAAGTACCCATAACAAGCAATATTTAGATGTAAGCGAGGTTGCAGGCTCTGCTTTAGGCGTGTTGCAAGGGCAGCTTAAATACTGCGAAATAAAAACTGATTTTGAGCAAGTGCCGCTAATTTGGGGGGAGCTGTCGTCTATTCATCAAATTTTTGTTGAGCTGTTATTAAATGCTCAACAAGCGTGCGAACATGAATTAGAAAAAGGCACCATTATTGAACTAAGCGTAACGCAGCAAAATGAGGGGGTATGTATAAAAGTGAAAGATAACGGTTGTGGAATGGATGAAAATACCCAAGCGCACCTTTTTAAGCCTTTTTTTACTACACATAAAACAGCCCACTCATTAGGAATAGGAATGACCGTTGTTAACTTTATTTTGCAAGATCACAGCGGAAAAATAGAAGTTAGCAGTACTTTAGGAACAGGTACTACCATTTGTTGTTGGTTACCCGTAAAAGTACAAGAAAGCGTGATAAACCCATTGTAAATAAAGTGTTAATTTAATTTGGGGTTGAAATTAAAATCCTTAATTGTATGCGTTTTAAACAAGTTTAAGTGTTATTTTTTAGTATTTACATTTTTTTGCATAGTTAGACCTATTATTTAGTTTTTTTCATTTCTTTTTATTTGCATATGTTGCTAGGATGTTCCCCAGTGCGATGCGTTACATCGCAATAACAAATATTAAAGAACACACTAAACAGGGTCGTCACCATGTCAACATACCGTTTAAATACATTAGCTGCCGCTGTTGCGTTTGCCGTAAGCGCACCAAGCATTGTAAGCGCTCAAGAAGCACCTGTTGAGGCTGCACAAAATATCGAACAAATTTCTGTATTAGGGTCGCGCGTTTCTAACCGCACCTCTACTGAGTCTTCGTCACCTATTGATTTAATAGACGCTGATGATTTAAACAAAGGCGGCTTTACAGAACTAGGGCAGAGTCTGCAAGCTACTGCCCCGTCGTTTAACTTTTCTCGTACGCAAGTATCTGATGGCTCTGATTTATTTAGACCAGCAACGCTGCGCGGCTTACAGCCAGATCAAACGTTAGTGTTGGTTAACGGTAAGCGCCGCCATAATCAATCTATTTTTGGCCTTAATGGCACTGTAGGTGCAGGCGCTGCCGGCACCGACATGAACGCCATTCCGCTAACTGCGCTTAAAGGTGTAGAAGTACTACGCGATGGCGCAGCAGCTAAATATGGCTCTGACGCGATAGCTGGCGTAATTAACTTATCGCTTAATAATTCAACTGGCGTAACAACGGGTTACGTACAGTACGGCGGCACCAGTGAAGGCGACGGCGATACGCTTTCTGCAGGTTTAAACCGTGGTTTTGACTTAGGTAACGAAGGCGGTTTTATTAATTTATCGCTTGAGTATCGTGATGCCGATGGCACTAACCGTGCAGAGCGCGATACCGGTGGGTCGTTAAATGTTGAGCCAGGCACGCTGAGTGAAGATGTACGTTGGAGCCAAGGTAACTCAGAAAGTGAATTTACCTCGTTATTTTACAACATGGCTTTGCCAATGGGCGACAGCGAATTGTACTCATTTGGTGGCTACTCTGAGCGCACCGCGCTGGGTAATGGTTTTTACCGTAACTTTAACGAAGCGTCTAAAAATGTAACGCAAGTATACAGCGATGGTTTTTTACCCCGCATTTATAACGAAGCTGAAGATATTTCAGTAGCGGTTGGTTTTAGAGGCGATATAAACCCAGATTGGGGATACGATGTATCGGCAGTGTATGGCGAAAACCAATACGACTTTACCTCACGTAATACTATAAATGCCTCTTATGCGGCGGAGTACGTATTTAATAACCCAGATGCAAGCGATGCCGATATAGCAGCCAATGCAGGCCCAAGCGGCGGTTACTCTGGTGGTTTTAGATTTGATCAAACAACAGTTAATGCTGATTTTAACGGCATTGTTGATATTGGCCGCAATGAGCCTTTATATGTAACTATTGGTGCAGAATACCGTAAAGAAAACTACGAAATAGTCCCTGGCGATGAAGCCTCTTATGCATGTGGCTTGGCAAATACCGATGCTTCTTACCCTTCAGCAAACGATCCTGATCAATTTGCTGAGTGTGGTTTTCAGGCTTATAACGGTTTGCGCCCAGAGGCAACAAACAAGAGCGATCGCCACAGCTATGCGTTTTATGTAGATGTAGAAACCATGGTAACGGATGCATGGAACGTAAGTGGTGCGCTGCGCTATGAAGACTTTTCAGATGCGGGCGATGACTTAATTGGTAAATTAGCGACACGTTATGAATTTAACGATGACTTTGCAGTACGTGGTGCGGTTTCTACTGGTTTTAGAGCGCCATCGCTTCAGCAAAGTGGTTATACCGCATTTACAACTAACCTAGGCTCTGATGGCACACTTACACAGTCGTTCACTGCAAATACGGGGACTGCTTTTCCAAGTGCGTTAGGTGTAGATAGCCTAGAGCTTGAAACCTCAACTAACTACAGTGCTGGTTTTGTTTACGATGTAACAAGTGAGCTTTCGTTAACGGTTGATTTTTACCGCGTAGAAATTAAAGACCGTATTACGCTTGGTAGTTTACTTTCTGCAGAGGATGTTGCCTTTAGCGATGAAGCCGTAGCCGCGCTTCAAGCAACCGGCGCAGTGCAAGCTAACTACTTTTCAAACTCTGTAGATTCAACTACACAAGGTGTTGATATTATTGCCTCTTACCGTACTGATGTAGAGGGCGGTAATTTTGGAGTAACCTTTGCGGGTAACTTAAACGACACTAAAATTGATAACGTGAACGCAGAAGAAGGTATTCCTGAGTCGGTGGCGTTTGATGATTTACAACGTAGCTTTTTTACCGACGGCCAGCCAGGTGAGCGCGCAACTTTAACGTTTGACTATGAGCGTGATGCGTATGAAACAACGCTTCGCTTTAATTACTTTGGCGAAACAGACGTTAAATACTTTGGTAATGACCACATCCCTTTACCAGGTGAGCTTTCGCCTACGGGGTCGTTTAAACCAACTAGTACAGTTGAATCAGCAGTACTAGTGGATTTAAACGTTAGCTACCAAATTAACGAAATATTTAACGTATCGGTAGGGGCTGATAATATTTTTGATGAAACCCCAGATGAGCTAGGTGATGACGAAGTGCTTAACTTTATTACCAACGGCGCGTTTAAATACCCTGTACGTGCATTGCCTTACGGCTTTGACGGGCGTACTTATTATGCAAAAGTAAGCTTTGAATTTTAATTATTTGAGCTAAACCTTGTTACTCAGCGCAGTTATTTACTGCGCTTTTTTTATGTTTATTTATTATGAAAAAGAGCGTTAAAACACTTGCAAGGTTGAAAATTAGGCATACAATCGCCACTTCTTAAGGTTCTTATTGTTATAAATAGTTAGGAAATAAAATGGCTAAAAAATCGAAAACCAAAGCCGCAAATAATAGTGCGGTAGACACCGGCCGAGGTGTTATTAATCATAATGCGCTGGCGGCGCTAGTAACCTCTAAAGTGTTTAAACCTCAAGTGGTTAAAGCTAAAAAAGGGAAAGGCTCGTTTAAGCGCAATAACAAACACGTAGGACGAGAGTCTTATTTAATCGCGGCTTAAATAGCACCGATCAAATAAGACTTTTAACTACCTACTTTTTGCCAAGCATACGCGTAAGGGTGTTGTCTTTATCAATAATATGGTGCTTTAAAGCGCCCACAATATGTAAACCTAACGCGATAAGAAGCGCATTTGCTGTAATACCGTGAACGGTTTTTCCTATCTCTGCTAAGCCTTGGTTAAAAGCGAGGCTTTTTTGTGGGTTTTCTGGGTTGGGGTTGTGCGGAATAAGCTCTAGCCCGAACATCTCTACGCCATGCCCACCAAAGCCCGACATAATCAGCCCCGAAATAGGCATAAGTAACATGCTAATTATAAGAACGTAATGCACAATTTTAGCTAACACTTGCTCATAATTTGGGTGTTTAACATCGTGCTTTGGCCAGCCATTTACAATGCGCCATGTTACTCTTAATAACGCAAAAACAAGCAGCATTACGCCAAATGACTTGTGCCAACTCATTAGAAAAAATGCTTTAAAGTTTTCCATATATAGGCCTGAGCCTAATAACCCAATAATTAAAATAGCTACAATCCAATGCAGGCTTATGGTGGTTTTGCTTAACGTACTTGTTGTATCTTTTGTAAGTTTCATTGTGGTTATTCCTAACTTAAAAAGTGGCGCTTAGTTGCGTGTACAATTGAATAATCTACATTAATGCAGCTAGCTTAAACTATAGAGGGTTAAAGTAGGGTTAACGAAACTTATTTTTTAAATTTAAAAGGATAAACCCGCAACGTGAAGTGAAAGTTGTAGGCGCGAAGCTTGCTCGCGCAACATGTAAGTTGCTTCTCTAAAAGCGAAGCGTCTCTTAACCTCTTTGTGATTTATTGATCTTTAATACAAAAATGCACAAAGAGAAGGGAATGAGGAG
>NZ_AUTO01000268.1:642-18104 GCF_000498055.1 Pseudoalteromonas sp. TB51 | reverse complement strand
GCACCACGGCTACACCGTTACCGGGTACTTTGCTTTTATCAACTAAGCCGTTCGTTATAGCAAACGCACCTACTGCGCTGGTTAAATTACCGCAATTGCCGCTCCAATCTATAAAGGGTTTATCTATTGCCACTTGGCCAAATAAATAATCCACATCGTGGTTAGGTTGCTCGCTTTTACTTAAAATAACCGTTTTACTAGTACTTGATGTTGCTCCGCCCATGCCATCGGTTTGTTTGCCATATGGGTCGGGGCTACCAATTATGCGTAACAGTAAATTGTCGCGCGCCTCACCTGCCACTTGGGCAGGTTTGGGTAAGTCGGTTAACTTAAAAAATACACCTTTACTGGTGCCGCCGCGCATATAAGTTGCTGGCACTTTAATTTGTGGTTTAAACATAATGCACGCCCCTTATGCTGATTGCGTAGCTTCTAAAAAGTCTTGCGCAAAGCGCTGTAATACACCACCAGCGGCATAAATAGAAAGTTCTTCTTGGGTATCCAATCTGCATTTCATAGGTACTGTTAGAACCTCACCGTTTTTACGTGTAATCACTAAATCAAGCGTTGCACCTGGTGTTGGCTCACCTTTTACATCAAAGCTTTCGCTGCCATCAATGTTAAGCGTTTTACGGGTAGTGCCCGGTTTAAATTCAAGCGGTAAAACACCCATACCAATTAAGTTAGTACGGTGAATACGCTCAAAGCCCTCTGCAGCTATAACCTCAACGCCTGCAAGCCTTACCCCTTTTGCAGCCCAATCACGCGATGAGCCTTGACCATAATCGGCGCCGGCTACAATAATGAGTGGTTGTTTACGCTGCATATAAGCTTCGATTGCTTCCCACATACGTGTGTTAGTACCTTGTGGCTCTAATCGTGCGTATGAACCTTGTTTAACTTCGCCGTTTTCATCACGCACCATTTCGTTTAACAATTTAGGGTTTGCAAATGTAGCGCGCTGCGCTGTTAAGTGATCGCCTCGGTGCGTTGCGTAAGAGTTAAAGTCCTCTTCAGGTACATTCATCTTAGTTAAGTATTCACCTGCAGCACTGCTTGCCATAATTGCGTTTGATGGCGATAAATGATCCGTTGTAATGTTATCGCCAAGTACAGCAAGTGCGCGCATGCCGGTCATGGTTCGCTCACCTGCAAGGGCACCTTCCCAGTATGGCGGGCGGCGAATATAGGTACTTTGCTCGCGCCAATTGTATAGCGGGTCGTTGTCTTCACCGTAATCTACGGTTAAATCAAACATAGGTTCGTACACTTTTTTAAATTGCTCTGGCTTTACACTTTGTTTGATTACTTCATCTATTTCTTCATCGCTTGGCCATAAATCTTTTAGCGTTGTGTCGTTACCATTTTGATCTTTCCCTAGTACACCTTTTTCAATATCAAAACGAATAGTACCGGCAATAGCGTAAGCCACCACTAATGGCGGNGGTGACGCTAAAAAGGCTTGCTTAGCATACGGATGTATACGCCCATCAAAGTTACGGTTGCCCGAAAGTACCGCTGTTGCGTATAAGTCGCGATCTATCACTTCTTGTTGAATTACAGGGTCTAGCGCGCCACTCATGCCGTTACAGGTAGTACAAGCAAAACCAACAATACCAAAGCCAAGTTTTTCAAGTTCAGGGAGTAATTTTGCTTCTTCTAGGTATGATTGCACCGCTTTTGAACCCGGTGCTAATGACGTTTTAACCCACGGTTTACGCATTAACCCTTTGGCATTTGCGTTACGTGCAAGTAAGCCGGCAGCAATTACGTTGCGCGGGTTACTGGTGTTAGTACAACTGGTAATAGCAGCAATAATACAGGCGCCATCTGGCATTAAGCCTTCTTCGTTTTCAACAACGCCAGATATACCTTCTTTGGCTAAATCGCTCGTGGATACACGACGATGTGGGTTTGAAGGCCCAGCAATATTGCGCCCAACACTCGATAAATCAAATTTAAGCACTCGCTCATACTTTGCGGTTTTTAAACTATCGCTCCAAAGGCCAGCCGTTTTAGCGTAGTTTTCTACAAGTGCTATTTGCTCTTCATCACGCCCTGTTAAACGCAAATAATCGATTGTTTTATCGTCTATATAAAACATGGCTGCAGTGGCACCAAATTCTGGCGTCATGTTTGAAATAGTTGCTCTGTCGCCAAGGGTGAGTGCATCGGCGCCTTCGCCGTAAAATTCTAAATAGGTCGATACAACACGCTGAGCGCGTAAAAACTCTGTAATAGCCAGCACTATGTCGGTTGCAGTAATGCCTGGCTGGCGAGTGCCTGTAAGCTCAACTCCTACTATATCAGGCAGGCGCATGTACGAGGCACGGCCAAGCATTACGCTTTCGGCTTCAAGCCCACCAACACCTACAGCAATTACACCAAGTGCATCAACATGCGGTGTGTGGCTGTCGGTACCAACTAAGGTATCGGGGAATGCAATGCCATCGCGGTTTTGAATAACAGGCGACATTTTTTCAAGGTTAATTTGATGCATAATGCCGTTACCAGGCGGAATAACATCAATATTTTTAAAGGCGGTTTTAGTCCAGTTTATAAAATGAAAACGGTCGTCGTTGCGTCTATCTTCTATTGCACGGTTTTTTTCAAACGCTTCAGGGTCAAAGCCTGCATGCTCAACCGCTAATGAGTGATCAACAATTAGCTGTGTTGGCACAACCGGGTTTACTTTAGCCGGATCCCCACCTTTTGCGGCTATTGCGTCGCGCAGGCCTGCTAAATCAACTAAAGCAGTTTGGCCTAAAATATCGTGGCACACTACGCGCGCCGGATACCACGGAAAGTCTAAATCTTGCTTACGCTCAATAAGCTGATTAAGCGCATCAGTTAGCATATCAGGCTCACAGCGGCGCACTAAGTTTTCGGCAAGTACGCGTGATGTGTAAGGCAATGTGGCATAAGCACCAGGCTTTATTGCATCAACGGCTTCTTGCGTATCGTAGTAATCCACATTTGAGCCGGGCAATGGTTTTCGGTATTGGGTGTTATTAATTATGGTCATAATATCTATTCGCTAATAGGTGACGGGAAATAAAAGGCAAGAGGTGAGCATATTGCTCACCCTATACCAATCCGCTTAATTAAGTATTGTTACGGATTGGTATTATGTGTAACTAATTAGCCTCTTGATTCAATTGGCGTGTAGCTGCGCGCCTCTGGTCCTGTGTAATCTGCACTTGGGCGAATAATACGGTTATTAGCACGCTGCTCTTTAACATGTGCCGTCCAGCCGGTAACACGGCTCATCACAAATATTGGCGTAAATAACTTAGTTGGGATCCCCATAAAGTGATACGCCGATGCATGGAAAAAATCGGCATTACAAAACAGTTTTTTCTCGCGCCACATAACTTCTTCACACCTAACCGACACAGGGTAAAGCACATCATCGCCCACCTCTTTAGCTAGTTTTTCAGAGAACTTTTTAATAATAACGTTACGTGGGTCTGACTCGCGGTAAATAGCGTGTCCAAAGCCCATTATTTTATCTTTGCGCTCTAGCATACCCATAATTTCTTGCTCGGCGTGCTCTGCACTTGTAAAACCCTGAATCATATCCATAGCGGCTTCGTTTGCACCACCATGCAGTGGCCCACGTAGCGTACCAATAGCGCCCGTTACACAAGAATGAATATCAGAAAGCGTTGATGCACACACACGCCCAGTAAATGTAGAGGCATTAAATTCATGCTCTGCGTATAAAATTAGCGACACATTCATTACTTGCGCAAATAGCTCGCTCGGTGCTTTGTCGTGTAATAGGGTTAAAAAGTGCGCGCCCACTGAGTCGTCATCAGTTTGTGTTTCAATGCGTACGCCATCGTGAGTAAAGCGGTACCAGTAACAAATAATACTTGGGAAGAGCGCAACCATACGGTCAATCGCATCGTTTGCTTGGCTAAAATCAAGTTCCATTTCTAGGTTACCCAGCATAGAGCAACCGGTACGCATAACATCCATTGGATGCGCGTCTTTAGGAATATTTTCAAGCACGGTTTTTAGTGCATCTGGCAGGCCGCGTAAGCTTTTTAATTTAGCTTTATACTCGGCTAGTTCTTTGGCTGTTGGTAGCTCGCCGCGTGAAAGTAAAAAAGACACTTCTTCAAACTGTGCTTTTTCGGCAAGTTCGCTAATATCGTACCCACAATACGTTAAACCTGAGCCTGTTTGCCCTACCGTACATAATGCTGTTTGCCCTGCTACTTGCCCGCGTAAACCTGCTCCGCCTAATGCTTTATCTACCATGATCTTCTCCTATCTAAATTTGTGTGTGTTATCTATTTTAATAGTTATTATTTGTCAGATTTTGATGAAAAAAGGTTATCGAGTGTGTTTTCGTATGTGTGGTAATCTAAAAAGTCGTAAAGCTCAGCGCGTGTTTGCATGTTCTCAATTTCGCTTTGCTGTGAGCCTTCATTTAAAATGGCAGAGTACACATTAAGCGCGGCTTTATTCATTGCTCTAAACGCACTAAGTGGATAAAGCACCATTTCAACACCTACCTCACTTAACTGCTCTTTGGTGTAAATAGGCGTTTGGCCAAACTCTGTAATATTAGCTAAAATTGGTACATTAATCGCTTTTGAAAATGCTTGGTAATCGGCAAGGTCGTGCACGGCTTCTGCAAAAATAGCGTCTGCGCCCGCTTCTACACAGGCAGCTGCGCGGTCAATCGCGGCGCTTAAACCTTCTTTTTGAAACGCATCGGTACGCGCCATAATGTAAAAATCGCTATCGGTTTTTGCATCAACTGCGGCTTTAATGCGGTCAACCATTTCACCTTGGCTTACAATTTCTTTATTAGGACGATGACCACAACGCTTTTGTGCCACTTGGTCTTCAATATGAAAACCCGCTGCGCCTGCTTTGGTCATTTCTTTAACGGTACGCGCAATATTAAACGCGCCGCCCCAGCCTGTATCGGCATCTACCAGTAGTGGTAAATCGCTGGCACCAGTAATACGGCGAATATCTTCAAGTACATTATCAAGGCTGGTCATGCCTAAATCTGGCATACCGTAAGAGGCGTTCGCAACACCAGCACCTGAGAGATAAATAGCTTGGTGGCCCATTTTTTCAGCCATCATGGCTGTGTAGGCATTAATAGTACCTACTACCTGCAATGGGCGGTTATTCGCAATGGCCTGTTTAAATTTTAATCCTGCTGACATTATTTTCTCCTCACTTTGAACGGTTGCTACATGGAGTAACTTATATTTTTAATCTGACATTGTGACTGTTTAACTGTTATTAGCTTTAGCTTTTAGAAGTTTTTGTTTATGACAAATACCAATCTGTATGTGTATGAGGTCTATTTAACGCTAAGAAAATCGTTCTGTAACTAGGCAATAATTTTTATGTTTAGTGGTTCTAAATAAAAAATTCTTAACGACGTTATAGAGCGATTTAATCAGTTAAATTGTTCGAATACTCATATTGATTGGTATACATCAAATTTGGTTTGAATATTTGCTTGCGATGCACTGATATGTCGTTTCATTAGCATTTCGGCAAGTTCACCATCGTGGTTTTCTATCGCGTTAATAATGGCTAAGTGCTCGTCAAACGCTTTTGATACACGCGGACCTACCATGCCCATTTGTACACGATACATACGTATTAATTGGTAAAGCTCGTTACATAACAAATGGATTAAATGGGCGTTTTTACTGCCTTTAATAATGCGATAATGAAAGTCTAAATCGCCCGCTTCTTGATAGTACGACTCACCCTCTTTAACGCGCTGCGTTTGCAAATGTTGGTTAAGTAATTGCTTTAAGCCTTTAACTTCGTCAGCTGCCATATTGTCGGCAGCTAGCCTACATGCTAAGCCTTCAAGCGAGCTGCGTACTTGGTATACTTCAATTAAACGCTCTGCGGTTAGCGCCACTACTCGGCAACCTACATTAGCTTTACGCTCCACTAAGTAACAGCTTTCTAAGCGATTAAGCGCTTCTCTAAGCGTCGCACGGCTTACACCGTAGCGCTTTGCAAGCTCAGGCTCCGATATTTTGCTGCCCTGCTGTATGCTGCCTTCTACTATCTCACGGCGCATATCAACAAACACTTGATCAGATGCTGTAGTAATAGGTGTATCGTTTAAAAAAGGTTGCGTCATGGCTTTATAAATAAATTGTCGACAATTGATGGGTTAACTATGTGCTTAATAAAAAAACATGTCAACCCCACCTAAGGTGAAAATGAGTAAAAAACACTCTCATTGTCGACACTGTTAATCTAAAGTCGTATAAAATTGCTTTAAAATTAAACTAAAAACACAATATGTCGACATGCCAACAAATTATAAAGCCGCTATTTAACACTGAAATAGTGCGTTAAAAGTGCTAATATCGCGCTTTATTTTTTAATGTACGAGCCAACGCGTGAACGCCAACACTTTTATTCCTGCGCATTTTATTGACGACGTAAAAACCTATTTACCTACGCACCTCAATTTAGACGACTTTATAAACGCGTGCCGACGCCCTCTCAGAAAATCTATTCGTGTAAATACATTAAAAATTAGCGTTGCTGAATTTAAACACCGTGCAGAGCAAAAAAACTGGCAACTTACACCCATACCTTGGTGTAGTGAGGGTTTTTGGCTAGAACGCCCAAGCGATGAAGAGCAAAACTTAGCATTAGGCAATACCGACTTACATTTAAGCGGCGCCATGTACGTACAAGAGGCAAGCTCAATGCTGCCGCCTATGGCACTAAAACAAAGTATTGAAAACTCAGATTTACAAGATAGTTACGTACTTGATATGGCATCAGCGCCTGGCTCTAAAACTTCGCAACTTGCCGCAATAATGAATAACCAAGGCGTACTTGTTGCCAACGAACTTTCGTCATCACGCTTAAAAGTACTTAGCGCTACGCTTAAGCGTATGGGCGTTGGTAACTGTGCGCTTTCGCATTTTGATGGCGTCATATTTGGTAACTATATGTTTGAATGCTTTGATAGCATTTTGCTTGATGCACCCTGCTCTGGTGAAGGTACCGTACGTAAAGATGCCGACGCACTTAAAAACTGGTCAATAGAATCAAATATAGAAATTGCTCAAGTTCAAAAAGATTTAATTAAAAGCGCTTTTTACGCATTAAAACCAGGCGGTACACTGGTGTATTCAACCTGTACGCTTACCCCGCTCGAAAACCAACAAGTATGCGACTATCTACTGAATGAATTTAGCGACTATATTAAGCCGCAATCGCTAAGTGATTTATTCGAAGGGGCAGAAAAAGCCACAACCGCCGAGGGCTATTTACATGTGTGGCCGCAAACATTCGACAGTGAAGGCTTTTTTATTGCTAAATTTAAAAAACTCGCAAGCTGCAATAACCCAACCCAAAGCGTGAAAAAAGGTGCGTTTCCGTTTAACGAGTTTGATAAAAAACAAACCAGTTCTTTTATGAGCGAGCTTAAAAAACAGTTTGGCTTAAATGCGCTTCCAGGTAAGTTAATGCAGCGCGATAAAGAACTGTGGTTATTTCCTGATGGGTTTGAAGCCGTTCAAAACAAAATAAAATACGCACGTTTAGGTATTCAACTAGGTATTATTCATAAAAACGGAGTAAGGCTAACTCACGAGTTTGCTACCGTGTTTGGTAATGAAAGCAAAAGCAATACGTATGCTTTAACAAACGAGCAAGCAAACGACTACTTTAATGGTAAAGATATACGCCTAGAAGACGTTACAAAAGCCAGCGGCGAAGTAGTACTAACCTTATGTGGCTGCCCAGTTGGACTAGGTAAATGGCAAAAGAATAAGATCAAAAATTCTTTGCCACGCGATCTTGTGCAAAATACTCAGTTAATAAGCTGGGCATAAAACACTCAACACAAAGGGTAACCTGTGCACAATATTATTAAGTCTTTGTTATCATTTGCGGTTAATAAATAAACAAAATTTAGAGTTTTGCAAATTAGTTAACTACACTTAAAGGTACTTTCTTCTTCTCCCTAAGAATTGCGAAAGTGTATTTAGTTAGCGCAAGGCTCAACTAAGAGCCATTTGTAGCCCAGAGCTAATAGTGGCTCTGGGCGTTTTACTGCTCTTCTAAATCAAACTCCGTGGTGTGGCCGTCGCCGTGGATGAGTTGGTAGCGGGATAGGTCGCCGTTATCTAACGTTACTAGGCTTATTGCGGAGTCGCTTACTAGGTACTTTTGGCCTTCACCTATGGTTTGGTGTTTATCTACTTCCATGTGCCAGCGTTTGGTGAAAAAGTTAAGCGGGCTTTTGGGGCCGTATAATATTGAGTCTAGCTTATCGAGTACATTAATTAGCTTACGCGGAAATTCGTTTTTAATTCCGCTGGCGGTGAGCTGCCATATGCGGTTTGGGTGATCGCCAAAGCGTTTTTGCACCGAAAAACAAAAAGAATAATGCACATCGCCCGATAAAATAAGCGTTTCATTGGGTGTGTCTGTACGCCTAAAGGTATCAAGCAGTTTTTTGGCCGAGCCTTCGTGTGCCATCCAGTTTTCTACATCAACCATAAGCGGCTGGCCGCACATATTAAACGCCGCCTGTATTGCTTCTATTGATTTAACACCAAACACTGGCGCTGGCGATACAATAATTACTTTGCTGTGGCTCAGCAGGCTTTCTTCAAGCTCTGTTAAGCGCTCCCAATCAAGTAAGCCTGAGGGTTCATTAAAGTTACTTTCGTTACGCCAGCGGTGTGTACGGGTATCAAGCACAACTACTTTAGGCGTGGTGGTAAGCTCATAATGCCAATAGTTAAATTCGTTCAGAGGCTTATCAAAGGCTTTAAACTGCCAAATATTATTGGCGCTACGGCTTTGTTTAAAATCATCTATAAGCGCGCCGGTTTTATGTAGCGCGTCGTTGCCCAGCCCTTGAAATAGCCAATAGCTTATTAACCCATTATTAATGATGCGTTTACTACTTGGGTTTTGATTTATAGCTTGCTCCCACCCTGCTGTTAAGTTCCAATCATCGGTAACATCGTGATCGTCAAACATCATCAAGGTAGATACATTAGCAAATATACGCTCTACGCTGTTTAAGCCTTTTGCGTAGTCAATTAAGGCCTTTTTTTCGGCGTTAAAAATGGTGTTATTTTTTTCATTGCCTTGTGTGTAATGGCTATTTTTAATATCAACGCATTGCCACGCGGCGGCACTAAAGTTAAGTAAATACAGCGCTATAAACTCTTCAAAGTGAATTAAATGATTATGCGCTTTTACGCTAGAAAAATGAGGCTCGTCTTTTTTTAGCCAGTACCCAACGCCCAATTTTGAACGTTTTTGCCATGGCGTTTTAGGTAAGTAATGATGACGGTTAAAAAGCTGCTCATTTATATCTGCTGGTAAATTGAGCTCAAGCGGTTGCTCTTTATAAATACCTAATACATCTATTAGCTGATGAATAGCCAGTAGCATAGGGCCGGCTACATCATCGGCGTAAACTTGGTCTCCGCTAAGCAGTAAAAGCTGTGCGCCCTGCAGTTTATTACTGCGCTGGGTATTTTGCCATTCACTTGCTGATACTAAGCTGTCTTTTGCGGGGTGATGTGCGTTGCGACACGAGCCATGTAAAATATGCGTAAGCTTATTGGCAATTGCAAACGAAGGCGCTGTTTGCCCTTCAAAGCACCATGGAGTTAAGTCAATTTTTTGCTCGTTAATATGCAGTGTATACGCTAATAATGTGTCGAGCGGAAACTGGCTATCAACGGGTTTTATAATTATAAAATGCAGGTAAAGGTATTTACCTAATGCAATGCTTTGCTGCTCGCTGTAGCTTTGTTGGTTTTCAAGTGTGATTTGGCAATTGCCAGGGCGTGAAGTAGCAAACTGTATACATATACCACTTTGCTCAGCTCGGCGCACCATAGGCCCCATTAATAAAAGTGGGAGTTGCGCCGATCGAGTAGTCATGTGTTAGCCTTTTGCTGCTAATTTAAAAAGTGAATAAAAGTTATCAGTCGTTGCTTTTGCAAGCTCGTTAAAGCTTATGCCTTTAAGCTCACTAATATAGTAGGCAACATCTTCGACATACGCAGGCTGATTTGTTTTTCCACGGTACGGCACAGGTGCTAAATAAGGCGAGTCTGTTTCGATGAGTAATCTATCGAGTGGGATTTGTTTTACAACTTCTTTAAGCTCTACGGCATTTTTAAAGGTAACAATGCCTGAAATAGAGATATAAAACCCCATATCAATCGCTTTTTTGGCCATATCCCAATCTTCGGTAAAACAGTGCAGTACGCCACCGCAGTTTTCTGCTTTGTGCTCACGCATTAAGTTAATGGTATCGGCTCTGGCATCACGGGTATGAATAATCAGTGGCTTTTGTAATTCGTTTGCCACTTCAATATGGCCAACAAAACTGGCTTGTTGTACTGCGTGCGTGTCTTTCGAATAATAGTAATCTAGGCCTGTTTCGCCAATCGCGACTACTTTTTCGTGCGATGCTAAATCAATGAGTTGCTGTTTATTAAGGGCATCTTTTTGATCAAGCGGATGCACACCACACGATGCCGATACATCGTCGTAATGTTTAATTTTTTCAAGCATGCTTGGGAATTGATCAAGCGTTACACTTACACATAAAAAGTGCTCTACTTGCTTTGCGCGGGCGTTGTCGAGTACTTGATCTAGGTTTAAATCTAATTTGTCAAAATCAAGACGATCTAAATGGCAATGAGAATCTACAATCACTATACGGCCTGTATGGTTTTGGGTGTTAAATTATACTAACCTGCAAAAATACTTAGTTGTACCAATTTGCAATAATACCTAATCATTTTGCGGGGCTAAACGTGTCGCTACCTGCGTTAAAGAATTCTCATTTACGACTGCATGGATGCAGAGCAATGCAGGAGCAATTGCCGAGCATAACTAAATAGCGAATTTTTTACCTAGCTATCAACTCGTTTTTCCAGCCTCCAAGTAAATCACTTAAGTAAGCGAATGGGTATTAAACGAATTGATATAAACAAGTTAGTATTGCAAGTTAACGAGAGCTAAGCGCTCGCTAACCGGCTCCTTTATGCATATCACTATTAAGCAAATGCGTTTAAAACTACATGGTATATGTAGGATTACCAGAGTTTAACATAGTGCCTAATAGCTTTTCGATTTTAGCGTTTAAATTTGTTTTATCATCTAAAAAGCTAATGCCTATACCTGATGGGTTAGAGCTTTGTGCGCCTTGTGGTGTGATCCAGGCAACTTTACCCGTTACCACGTCATCTTCTAGCGCATCAGGTAAAGTCACTCTAAGCGCTAAAGAGTAGCCGATTTCGTAACGCATATTGGTACGTACAAATAGGCCGCCTTTTTTTAAATAAGGCATGTAGCAGCGATAAAGTTCGTCAAGGTTATCTACATCAACTAAAAGCTCTTGCATATGTATTCCTATTAAATGTTACGCAGGACATGCGCTAAACGCGACACTGCTAGAGGTAAATTAAGCCCGAGTACCTCTGTGCTATTTTGTAAAAATTCATTCAACGCTTGCTGAGCACTTTGGTACGCGTCAAAACTTAAACCCATTATAAGCTGCTGTTTTAATTGCTCGCTTAAAAATAATGTAAAAATGCGTATTAGCTCAGGTTGTTTGTTTATAATATTTACAAGCGGACTAAAATTATGGCTTTGTTTAAACTCAGTTGCAAATTTATATAAAGTATCAATGTGTTGCAGCTGCTCTTGCGCTTGCCACTGTTTAATTAAAAGTGGTTGCGTATAAAATAAAGGCAGCCACACATAGTCACTAATATTTAAACCGGCTAACCAGGTTTTAGCCGCTTCTGGGTTTGCGACTTTAATGTCTGTTTTGGCACAGCGGCTTAAAATGGTGGCTGGCAACTGCGCAGTGTGGCTTGTGGTTAAAATTAAAAAGCGGCTATTGCTGGGCTCTTCTAAGGTTTTTAATAACGCGTTTGCTGCTGCCGTGGTCATTTTTTCGCAGTTTTCAATAATGGCCACTTTATTGCCATTTTGCGCAGCAGAGTGGTTCATAAAATCACTTATCGCGCGAATATCGTCAACACCAATGCTTTGCCCTTCAACTTGCGTTAGCCGTTTATCAGGGTGGTTACCCGCAAGTGTTAATGAGCAACTTTTGCACTGCCCGCACGGGGCTAACTTGCTACCTTCGCTTTGCATATGGGTATTAATATTTTGACATAATAAGCTATTAGCTAATTGCTCGCTTAGCTCAAACTTACCAACGCCTTTGGGCCCGCATAACAACTGCGCATGATGAAAACGCTGCGCTTTATAACTTTGCGCAAGCTGTTGCTCTACGTTATTAAGCCATGGCAATGCCATGTTATTTTAACCCTTCAAAAAAGGTGCGTAGTACATTGGTTATATCGCGGTGTACTTTATCAATACTTTGGTTGGCATCTACGGTTTTTATTGAGCTATCGTCATTTGCCAGCTCAACATAACGCATGCGCGTGCGCTGAAAAAACTCAATGGCTTCTTGCTCAATTCTATCAAGCTCTCCACGCCCTTTAGCACGCTCAAGGCCTATTACGGGGTCTATATCTAGGTAAATAGTTAAATCAGGTTTTAACCCTTTTAATACCATAGACGACAAAGACGATAACGTATTAGCGCTAATGCCGCGCCCGCCACCTTGATACGCTTGAGATGATAAATCGTGGCGATCTGCTAATACCCACTGCCCTTTATCAAGCGCCGGGTTAATTACATTATGCATAAGCTGCGAGCGAGCTGCGTACATAATAAGTAGTTCGGTTTCAAAGGCTATGTCTTCTTCATGTTCGGCTTTTACTAAAGTACGTAAAGACTCGGCAAGCAGTGTCCCACCTGGCTCGCGTACGTTAATAAAGTCTATTTGTTTTTTATTTAAAAAGTCTTGGCATAACGAAATAGCCGTTGATTTACCTGCGCCTTCAAGGCCTTCAATAACAATAAATTTTGGTTTCATATAAAGTTTAATTCGTTTTATTTAATATATACGTTTTAACTGCCGCGTTGTGTTGCTTTAACGTGGTTGAAAATTGGTGACTGCCATCGCCCTTCGCCACAAAATAAACATACTGTGTTTTAGGCGGATTAAGCGCTGCTAAAATAGCCGCTTTTGAGGGCATGGCAATGGGTGTTGGCGGCAGCCCTTTAATGCGATACGTATTATAGGGTGTGTAATCGCGTAAATCTTTTCGTTTAATGTCACCGTCAAAACTCTCTCCTAGGCCATATATTACGGTGGGATCGGTTTGTAGGCGCATATTTGCGTTTAATCTATTTATAAAAACGGCGGCTATTAAGGGGCGCTCGCTGGCAAGGCCTGTTTCTTTTTCGATAATAGAGGCCATGATCAGTGCATCATATGCGTTTTTATACGGTAGGTTTTCTGCACGTTGTGGCCATGCTTGCTCAAGTGTTTGCTGCATTTTAACGGCCGCACGTTTTAATAAACTACTGGCAGTATCACCGCTGTGATAATGATATGTATCTGGAAACAGCCACCCTTCTAAATGGCCTTTTTCACCTACTATTTGCTGCGCCAGTTGCTCTGTATTTAAGTTATTAGTTAAATGCGGCGCACTACTAATGGCTGCTATCACTTCGCGTAAGTTTTGCCCTTCGATAATAGTAAAGCTAAAACTGATTTGCTCGCCGTTGTTTATTTTTTTTATATTATTAATAACGCTTGTATTCGTTAGCTCGTACAAGCCGGCTTTTAAGTCTGTTAGTGTTGGGTCAAGCTTTGCAATTACTTGATAGCGCCAGCAGCTTTTTAACCAATTATTAGCTTGCCATTGTTTACATAGCTGGTTAAAGCCCATGCCTTTTTTAACTTCAAACTGGGTAGGCGTTGTTATATTTAGCGGGCTAGTTATTGCTGCTTGTAATTGCTGATACCCTACTAGCGTTGTAACTAAAGCTAACAATAATACCGATAAAATAACTTTTAACACTTAGCCTCCTTGGCTAATAATTCATTTAATAAACACATGCTTTGCTCAACATTAAATGTATGTTGTTCTATACGACTAACGGGCACAGCGCCCATTAAGCTATTACAAATAAATACAGCACTAGCTTGGGTTAATTCATTTAGGGTTACTTGCTTAAATTCAACCGCTAATTTATCACATAACGATTGCAGATAAACCCCTTTAATACCGCATTGCTCAAGGCTTGGCGTATATACCTTATTATCACTAATAGCAAAAATATTAGCTGCCGAGGCTTCAATCACATTGTTTTGATGATCGAGTACTAAAACATCGTCACATTGCTGTTTTGCCATGGCGTTTTTAATCAGCACTTGTTCTAGTCGGTTAAGTGTTTTTAAACCAGCTAATAAAGGTTGGGCTGCTAATTTTATTGGGCTTAGGGCTAAACTCACCCCTGTTTTTGCTAATGCTGGGTAGCTTTGAGGAAACTCTAACACGGTAATTAAAATGGTTAAATGGGTGTGTTGCGGCAATCCATAGCCCCGCCCACCTTCTCCGCGGGTGATCACTATTTTAATCACATTTAATTGGCAGCCAGTAATCGCTTTTGCAATATGTTGCTCAAGCTCAGTAAAGTTAATAGCAGGAAACGCTAAGCGCTCTGCGCATTCTACCAAACGTGCTTTATGGTACTGCCAATGCTCTACTTGCCCAGCAATTACTTTGGCTGTGGTAAAAAAACCATCCCCGTAGTTAAGGCCTCTATCGCGTGTATTAATCGAACTTGTATCATCGGTTGTTATTATTGTTTGCATATTGAATGGCTTGCATAAAAAAAGCCCAGTTAAACAACTGAGCTCTTATAATGTGGTTCGTTGTTAAAAAGGATTATACCTTTTTAAATAGCAACGAGCCATTAGTCCCACCAAAACCAAATGAGTTACACAATGCAAAGTCGAGTTTTGCATCACGTGCAGTGTGGGCTATGTAATCTAAGTCACAGCCTTCATCTGGGTTATCTAGGTTAATGGTTGGCGATACTTTTTGATCGGCCAGCGATAAAATAGAAATAATAGACTCTACAGAACCCGCAGCACCTAATAGGTGTCCCATCATCGATTTAGACGAGCCTACCATTACATCTTGCGCTGCACTGCCAAAAATAGTTTTAACAGCTTGCGTTTCGGCTTTGTCGCCTGCATTAGTAGATGTACCGTGTGCGTTAATGTAACCAACTTGGTCTGCATTTACTTGTGCATCGTTTAATGCATTTTGCATAGCGAGTGCCGCACCTGCACCGTCTTCCGGTGGCGAGGTCATGTGATACGCATCACCGCTCATACCAAAGCCAACAAGCTCAGCATAAATTTTAGCGCCACGGGCTTTAGCGTGTTCGTACTCTTCGACTACAACAACCCCTGCACCATCAGATAGTACAAAACCATCGCGGTCTTTGTCCCACGGACGCGACGCAGCTTGTGGGTCGTCGTTACGGGTAGAAAGCGCACGTGCAGCATTAAAGCCACCCATACCAATAGGTGTACAGGCTTTTTCTGCGCCACCGGCAACCATCGCATCGGCATCGCCGTAAGCAATCATACGCGCTGCATGGCCAATATTGTGCAGGCCTGTAGTACATGCCGTCACAATAGAAATATTAGGACCACGTAAACCATGCATCATTGATAAATGGCCCGAGATCATATTAATAATGGTTGATGGCACATAAAATGGAGAAAGCTTACGTGGGCCACTATTAAGTAGCTTTATATGGTTTTCTTCAATTAGGGTTAATCCACCAATGCCTGAACCTACAGCAACACCAATACGTGTTGCGTTTTGTTCAGTAACTTCAAGGCCTGAGTCTTGAAAGGCTTGAACACCCGCTGCAATGCCGTACTGAATAAATAAGTCCATTTTTTTAGTATCTTTCGCTGACATGTATGCAGTTGCATCAAAGTCATTTATGAGTCCAGCAAATTTAGTACCAAATTTTGATGTATCAAAGTGGGTTATATTTTGTATACCACTTTTACCATCTAATAAGCCTTGCCAGGTAGATTGCACATCATTACCTAGCGGCGTCAACATTCCTAAGCCAGTTACGACGACTCGACGTTTAGCCACGGTTTGCCTCCAATAAGGGATATTTAAACCAATTGATTAAAATAGTATTACTTTAGTAAGCCGTTTAACTCACTAAGTTTAAATCTATTGGCATTACAAAGGGAATTCATACCCAAGCGACCTCAAAGTGCGAGTCTCAAATTCAACTAAAGATGTGCTATTACAAATGAATGCAGTAGAGAGTAAAAGCGGGTGAATTTGAATCATGAACTTTGAGGTGGTTTGGATATATAGATTAAAGGCAGCGAATGCTGCCTTTAATATGCGATTAATTACTCAGCGTGAGCTGATACGTAATCGATTGCAGATTGTACTGTAGTGATCTTTTCAGCTTCTTCATCTGGGATCTCAGTATCAAACTCTTCTTCAAGAGCCATAACTAGTTCAACAGTATCAAGAGAATCTGCACCTAGGTCGTCTACGAAAGAAGCTTCGTTTTTAACTTCTTCTTCTTTAACACCTAGCTGTTCGATGATAATTTTTTTTACGCGTTCTTGGATATCGCTCATTCTTCTTTCCTTTATTAAAAACGCCAATGCGTTATTTTCAGATTGCGGCGTAGTTTACGCCGCATAATTCTCTGATTCAATGATTTGACCATAAATAATTGTCTGGTCAAACCTCTGAGTGTTTGTTTTGTCTTTTATCGCTTATTTTCACAGCGATTTCAAGTATGTTTAAAGCAAGATCATAAAAATTTCAATGTTTTTGAGGTCACTTACTTAAGTTATTTTTAGCATTTACTTTTAACAATGGCGATTAAACCATGTACATCGCGCCATTTACATGCAAAGTCTCGCCAGATACATACGCAGCCGCGTCAGATGCTAAATAACACACTGCCGCTGCTATTTCATCAGGCTGACCTAACCGACCTGCTGGTACATTAGCAAGGGTGGCCGCTTTTTGATCTTCTGTTAGCTCATCGGTCATATCAGTTTGAATAAAACCAGGGGCTACTACATTTACTGTAATGCCGCGCGATGCAACTTCGCGTGCAAGCGATTTAGAAAAGCCAATGACACCCGCTTTAGCCGCCGCGTAGTTAGCTTGCCCTGCATTACCCATAGTGCCCACAACTGAGCCAATATTAATAATACGGCCGTTCTTTTTCTTCATCATTGGGCGTAATACCGCTTTAGATAAACGGAAGATAGAGCTTAAGTTGGTGTCGATAATATCGTCCCACTCACCGTCTTTCATACGCATTAATAAATTATCACGGGTAATACCTGCGTTATTTACAAGTACGTCAACATCGCCTAAGTCGGCTTTTATTGCCGCTAATGTAGCCTCAATCGATGCAGGATCGGTTACGTTTAAAGCATAACCCTTACCGTTATCACCTAAGTAATCGCTAATTTTAGCTGCGCCTGACTCACTCGTAGCAGTACC
>NZ_AUTO01000268.1:0-636 GCF_000498055.1 Pseudoalteromonas sp. TB51 | reverse complement strand
GCTTGCGCTACTAAAGTGTTTGCAATTGCTTTACCAATACCACGGCTTGCGCCAGTAATTAGGACAACTTTGCCCTCTAATGAAAATAAATTAGTCATTTTATATTCTCTTATTTTGCAGCGTCGATAGCAGCAGCGTCATTTACTGAGCCACATACCATTGCTTTATCAATTCGTTTTGCAAGGCCAGTTAATACTTTACCTGGGCCAAATTCGTAGCTTTGCGTAATACCTTGAGCAACTAAAGCCTGTACTGTTTCTGTCCAACGAACTGGGCTGTATAGTTGACGTACCAATGCATCTTTAATTGCATCAGCCGAGCTTTGTGCTTTTACATCAACATTATTAATTACATCACACTTAGGTGTATTAAATGTTAAAGCGGCTAAATCATTTGCGAGTTTTTCAGCCGCTGGTTTCATTAATTCACAATGTGAAGGCACGCTTACACTCAGTGGTAAGGCACGTTTTGCGCCGGCATCTTTACACGCTTGTGAAGCTCTATCAACAGCAGCTTTATGCCCAGCAATAACAACTTGCCCTGGTGAGTTATAATTTACCGGTGAAACAACTTCGCCTTGTGCAGACTCTTCACATGCTGTTTTTATTTGCTCATCGCCTAAACCAATAATGGCAG
>NZ_AUTO01000267.1:0-743 GCF_000498055.1 Pseudoalteromonas sp. TB51 | reverse complement strand
GGCCACAAGTACCGGCGTTTGGTATGACTCAACGGCGAATAACTCCCTGCCAAGTGCGCCGGTTATACATGACCGTGTAACCATTTATAAAGCCAGTGACCCAGCGGTGCAAACAACTAAGCGCTATACCGGCAGTAGTTGGCAATCCTATGTGCTACACGTTCACGGTAGCGCACTGATTGACGATACCGTTGACGCCAAAGTATTACGAGCAGGTACACGTATATCTTCACCTCGTATCGACCTGATAGGTGATAGCTTTATGAAAATAGAGTATGCACCAGGTTTTGGGCCAGATAATGTTTGGTATTGGTATGGCCCTAAGATACTAAGCAATGGTTTGCCTAACTTAGCTGCCCTAACAAAAGCCAATGCCCTCGAATGGAAAGACACCGGTGGCAACGGTTACTTTGGTGGCTCTATTGTGGCCGGNCCACCGACTTATCAGCCGATGCCTTTGTCGAAATTGGCCCATTTGGCTCAAATGGTGGCGTAATTAATATTGTGTGTTCATTGCAGCTTAACTCGATGGCCTCGGGTACAAGCACAAACCCTGCAGGAAAGCCAGGCGATCCCGTATACACCATACAGCTATCAGAGTTAGTAAATGGCTCATGGGTAGTACGCCAAACGCAAACCTACCACGGCGCGGGCACAATTGTTAATAATGAGTATGATCGTGAATCCGACTCATACCATTGGCTACTAACCCAATCGGCGTCAGGGTCTTTTACCTATACAGA
>NZ_AUTO01000266.1:0-4762 GCF_000498055.1 Pseudoalteromonas sp. TB51 | reverse complement strand
CCACCGCCCAACCGTTATTTTTGCCGGTGGCGAAAACGGTGAAATAAAAGGCTCGTGCCGCTCTATTGAAGGGCTGCACATGCGCGATTTACTCGAAGGGCTAAATACCGCCGACCCGCACTTAATTAATAAATTTGGCGGCCACGCCATGGCGGCAGGACTAAGTATTGATGAGCAAAATTTTAATGACTTTAAAAACGCGTTTAATGCAGCTGTAAGCGCGCAGTTAAGCGAAGAAAGTAAACGCTGCATTGTGTTTACCGATGGCGAGCTGCCAAACGAGTGCTTTACAATGGACTTTGCTCAGCTATTAAAGCAATCAGGCCCATGGGGGCAGCAATTCCCAGAGCCGGTATTTGAGCACACCTTTGAAGTTATTCAGCAGCGTATAGTAGGCGAAAAGCACTTAAAGCTGGTGCTTAAACATCAATCTGGACGCTTAGTTGACGCTATTGCATTTGGAATAGATGTAAAAGCATGGCCCGACACCGAGGCCCGTTATGTCAAAGTGGCTTATCAGCTCGACATAAACGAATTCAGAGGTAAGTTTAGCCTGCAATTAATTGTTCGCGAGCTTGAAAAAGTGCATTAAAAAATATGCACAATGCATGCATAAAAGGCTAATAAAGCGCGCGGTTTTTTGTTAAAATCGGGCGTTTTTATCATTTGACGATAATTTATTGCGTTTAGTGCTAATTTTAGCGCGCAATAATCTAGCCATTTTGGAGTAATGTACATGTTTGAAGTGAATCCTGTGATTAATCAAATCAAGGAAATTCGCGAACGTACTGAACTGCTTCGGGGGTACCTTTGACTACGCTCACAAACAAGAGCGCCTAGAAGAAGTAAACGCCGAACTTGAAGATTCAGCCGTATGGAATGAACCTGAGCGCGCACAAGCACTTGGTCGTGAAAAATCAGCCTTAGAAGCCGTTGTTGAAACAATCGACAACTTAGTAGCAGGTGCTGACGACGTAGAAGGTTTATTAGAGCTTGCAGTAGAAGCAGAAGATGAAGACACGTTTGTTGAAGCGCAAACTGAACTTGAAGGCTTAAATAAACAGCTTGAGGGTTTAGAGTTTCGCCGTATGTTTTCGGGCTCTCACGATGCAAACGATGCTTACCTTGATTTACAGTCTGGGTCTGGCGGTACTGAAGCACAAGACTGGTGTAACATGTTATTACGCATGTATTTACGCTGGGGCGAAGCTAAAGGCTTTAAAGTTGAGCTAGTAGAAGCAACCGATGGCGATGTGGCCGGTATTAAAGGTGCAACAGTGCGCTTTGTAGGCGAATACGCATATGGTTGGCTGCGCACAGAAACAGGCGTACACCGTTTAGTCCGTAAAAGCCCATTTGATTCAAGTGGTCGTCGTCATACCTCGTTTGCCTCTGCGTTTGTTTACCCAGAAGTAGATGACAATATTGAAATTGATATTAATCCGGCTGACTTACGTATAGACGTTTACCGTGCATCGGGCGCGGGTGGTCAGCACGTTAATACCACCGAATCGGCAGTACGTATTACTCACGTACCTACCAACACGGTTGTTCAGTGTCAAAACGAGCGTTCACAACACAAAAATAAAGCCCAAGCAATGAAGCAGTTAAAAGCAAAATTATTTGAGCTTGAACTTCAGCAGCAAAATGCTGAAAAGCAATCGCAAGAAGACGCAAAGTCGGATATTGGCTGGGGAAGCCAAATTCGTTCTTACGTACTTGATGATGCACGTATTAAAGATTTACGAACTGGCGTTGAAAACCGTAATACGCAATCGGTACTTGACGGCAACCTAGACAAATTTATTGAAGCCAGCCTAAAATCTGGCCTATAACCACCAAGCTAAAAAAGAGCTAAAAAATGACTGATCAAATCCAAGACGAAAATAAGTTAATCGCTGAGCGTCGCGGCAAATTAGACGCTATTCGCGAAAATTGCCCAGCCAACGGTCATCCTAATCAGTTCCGTCGTGAACATTACACGGCTGATTTACAGGCTGAGTTTGGTGATAAGAGTAAAGAAGAATTAGTAGAGCTTAAGCACGTTGTATCAATTGCTGGCCGTATTTTAGCTAAGCGTGGTCCTTTTATGGCCATTCAAGACATGAAAGGCCGTGTACAAGCTTACGCATCTAAAGATGTGCAAAAAGACTTAAAAGCAAAATATGGCCAACTAGATATTGGCGATATTATTGGTGTTAAAGGTGCGCTTAATAAATCAGGTAAAGGCGATTTATACGTAGAAATGACCGAGTACGAACTACTTACTAAGTCACTACGCCCATTACCAGAGAAGTTTCATGGTTTATCAGATCAAGAAACCAAGTACCGTCAACGTTATGTTGATTTAATTACTAACGAAGCAACGCGCGAAACATTCCGCATTCGCTCACAAGTAGTTGAAGGTATTCGTCGCTTTTTAGCAGAGCGCGACTTTATGGAAGTAGAAACGCCAATGCTACAGGTTATTCCTGGCGGTGCGTCTGCGCGTCCATTTGTGACTCACCATAACGCACTTGATATAGACATGTACTTACGTATAGCGCCTGAGCTTTACCTTAAGCGTTTAGTAGTAGGTGGTTTTGACCGCGTATTTGAAATTAACCGTAACTTCCGTAACGAAGGGTTATCAACGCGTCACAACCCAGAATTCACTATGATTGAATTTTACCAAGCCTACGCTGATTACATCGACCTGATGAACATTACCGAAGACATGCTACGTACAGTTGCAACAAACGTTTTAGGTAGCCCAATAGTTGTTAATACCACTAAAGATGAAAACGGCGAAGTTATCGACTCAGTAGAGTACGACTTTGGCCAACCGTTTGAGCGCCTAAGCATGGCTGATGCTATCTTAAAATATAACCCTGAGTTTGATGCTGCGGTATTTAATGACCCAGAAAACCACTTTGAAGAATTAAAAGCGTACGCTAAACAAGTGCACGTTAAAATTCCTGAAAATTGTGTATGGGGCCCAGGTAAGTTTTTATGTGAAATATTTGAAGAGACGGCTGAGCATATGCTTATCCAACCTACATTTATTACAGGCTACCCGTGGGAAGTATCGCCACTTGCGCGCCGTAACGACGAAAACCCATTTGTTACCGACCGCTTTGAGTTTTTTGTTGGCGGACGTGAGCTTGCAAATGGCTTCTCGGAGCTTAACGATGCACAAGATCAAGCAGAGCGCTTTACTCGCCAAGTTGAAGAAAAAGACGCCGGCGATGATGAAGCAATGCATTACGATGAAGACTACATACGCGCACTAGAGTACGGCTTACCGCCTACTGCCGGTGAAGGTATTGGTATTGACCGCTTAGTAATGTTATTTACTGATTCACCAACCATTAAAGATGTTATTTTGTTCCCGCATATGCGCCCACAAGCTGACTAAGCTTTAACAAAATAAATGTGATAAACGCCGCTAAATTTTAGCGGCGTTTTTGTGTGAGTATAAAAATAAGCGCCAATGCAGAAAAAGTTGGAGAGTAAATTGCTTTATAAAAACAGACGAAAGAGAGGATAAGATTGTTCGCTTTTTAATTAATTAGTACTAAACTAAATTTTAAAGCTAGTTATTAGTACTTATTAATAGTTAATTCAGATTGGGTTATTTAATGTAGCCTTGTTTTAAATGACCTTAATAACAGTGCTATAACGTAATTTTATGACTGTTTTTTAAACATTATGTTGTATTTATGTAAAAAACTTAGCTAAAATACGCCAAAATTTTGAGCTGGGTTAAAATAGCACTCTAAATATGAATTCTCAAATGGACTTAGAATATAATATGAAAGACAACCGAGTTGAAGAATCGCCAGAAACTGACACCACAGAGCAAAAGCGACAAGCTTATTACCGAGCCTGTATTGCTGAGTTTCAGCAATTAGGTTACCAAGAGCAATATTTAGCGCAGCTCAAAGATGATTTAGTGCCTTTAATGGGCGTTAATCCACAAGACAAAAATATTTAAATCGTTTACTTTTCAAACCAATTATACAATTAAAGCTGACTTATGTGCGTTCTGTAACCAGATAGTCATTTTTGGCATAAAAGTGTTTGACATATTTTCTGAAATCTTTATTATACGCCCCACAAGACGGAGAGGTGTCCGAGTGGCCGAAGGAGCTCCCCTGCTAAGGGAGTATAGAGTTTGTAGCTCTATCGAGGGTTCGAATCCCTCCTTCTCCACCATTTCTTTTAATGGCAGTCTTGTAAAGTAAAGATTGGGCGCATAGCTCAGCTGGATAGAGTACCTGGCTACGAACCAGGCGGTCGGAGGTTCGAATCCTCCTGCGCCCACCACTCTTTACACACTCTGCTTAGAGTATAAATAAGTTAAAGTGTTTGGTTTAAAACCAAATCGGTCGGAGGTTCATTCTTACAAGATACGTCCTGCTTCCAGCAATTTTTACACACTCTGCTTAGAGTATAAATAAGCAAACAGTAAAAGTGGGCGCATAGCTCAGCTGGATAGAGTACCTGGCTACGAACCAGGCGGTCGGAGGTTCGAATCCTCCTGCGCCCACCACTTTTACAACACTCTGCTTAGAGTATAAACAAGTAGAAAGTGTTGGCTAAAGCCAAGCGGTCGGAGGTTCACTCTTAGAATTTACGTCCTGCGCCACTACTTTTACAACACTCTAACTTAGAGTATAAACAAGTAACTAATGAAAGTGGGCGCATAGCTCAGCTGGATAGAGTACCTGGCTACGAACCAGGCGGTCGGAGGTTCGAATCCTCCTGCGCCCACCACTTT
>NZ_AUTO01000265.1:0-1641 GCF_000498055.1 Pseudoalteromonas sp. TB51 | reverse complement strand
GCAGGTAATGAAACCACGGCCACTACCACAGGTGAGGTTGATACAACAGCGCCGGTTGTGACAATAAATGCGCTAGGTGATATAAGTGATACTACACCAACTCTATCAGGTACGGTAAGCGGGGAACCTACAGGCTCAACTGTTACTTTAACTGTAACGGACGCAAATGGTGCAGTGCAAACAATCACCGCACAAGTCATTGCAGATGGAAGTTGGACAGTTGAAGTACCCGTAGCTTTAGCTGAAGGTAGCTATACTGTTGATGCTATTGTTAGCGATAACGCTGGCAATGAAGGTACTGCAAGCGCCTCTGGTACTATTGATACAAGTGCGTTAACTATCACTATAGATGTCATTGGTGAAACCAACGACCAAACCCCACAAATAAGCGGTGATACATTTAATGCAGAAGTAGGTTCGTCTGTTGAAGTTCAGATCACAGACTCTACAGGTGCGACTATTACCTTAACTACGGTTGTTGATGCAAACGGACAGTGGAGTGTTACTCCGCCAGCCGATTTACCTGAGGGAAATGTATCAATCAGTGCAACAGTAACTGATTTAGGCGGTGGTTCAGCCATAGCAGAACTTGATGCTGTAATTGATATTACGCCGCCAACCATACAAATTAACGATCTAGAAACCAGTAATGATACAACACCAATTATTGCTGGTAATACTACAGGCGTTGTATCTGGCACTGTAATAAGCTTGACTGTTACAGATTCACAAGGAGTTGTTCGCTCGTTTAATACGACAACGGATGCACAAGGGAATTGGAGTGTAGAGCTTTCTCAAGAGTTAGCTTCAGGGGATTATACTGTACAGGCAGAGGTTTCTGATGCTGCAGTCAATAGTGCTTTAGATACAGCAACCGGTAATATTGATACTGCGGGGCCAAGTTTAACCGTTGATTTTGATGCTGTAACCAATGATACAACACCGACTATTTCAGGTACGAGTGATGCTGATGTAGGTACAACGATTACTGTAGTGATCACTGATGAAAACGGTGTTGAACATACACTAACAACCACAGTAGATGCCAATGGAAGTTGGGAAGTAACCCCTCAAACAGACTTGAATGAAGGTGATAACACCATCGAAGTGAGCGTGTCTGATGAAGCAGGAAACACAACAACAGTAACCGATACAATTACTTTAGATACGCAAGCGCCCACATTAACCATGCAAACCGTGGGTGATGTAAATGACTTAACCCCGACATTACAAGGCACCAGTAACGAAATTGGCGGCACTGTAACACTCACCGTGACTGACAGTGATGGCGCTGTGCAAACCATTACCACCACCGTTGGTACGGATGGGCATTGGGATATTGAAGTGCCAAGTGCCCTGGCACAAGGTGACTTTACTGTAACGGCCAGTATTACTGATGCCGCCGGCAATGAGAGCACCGCCAACAGCAGTGGCAATGTAGATACTATTACCCCGGTTGTAACCGTGGATGCACTGGGACTTGGTAACGACAGTACTCCACTTATTAGTGGTACTTCAACTGAGCCAGAAGGCACGGTGGTGACGATTGTTATCACCGACAGTAATGGCGATGAAACACCACTCACCGCCACCGTTGATGTCAACGGCAATTGGCAAGCAATCAGCCCAGAATTACCTGAT
>NZ_AUTO01000264.1:0-23327 GCF_000498055.1 Pseudoalteromonas sp. TB51 | reverse complement strand
CGAGCCACAGAACGCTTAATATTATGTTTGTTGCTGTTGTTATATTTATTCCGTTAATTTTGGCCTACACCACCTGGTGTTACGTAAAAATGTGGCGCAGAGTAACGGTAGACGAAATTGAAAACAACACGCACGGTAGCTACTAAGGAGACTAAATTATGTGGTATTTCGCTTGGATTTTAGGTGTACTTTTAGCCTGTACCTTAGGTGTTATAAATGTAATGTGGTACGAGTTTCATCAAAATAAAAACAGCATAGCTGATGATGAACAACCGATGCACGATTTACTAAACGAAGCTAACAACACAAAAGATGACGACTAATCCCCGACCAAATCGCGCGCAGCAGCAATCTCTGCGCGCTTTTTTAAAACGGCAAAGTAAGCCTGCGGGTGCATGGCTAAAGTTAAGTATTGCACTGGGCACATTTAACGCTATTTTAATGATTGCAGGCGCCTATTTACTGGCACAAACTATTCATAACGTAATGTTTGAAGGTGCAAGCCTTAGCCAAGTAACCCACTTTCTTTGGCCACTTGCGGGTATTATTTTACTCAGAGCCCTGTTTTTAGCTATCAGTGAAAGGCTCAGTGCTTATGCGGCACTTAAAATAAAGTCGGCTATGCGCCAAACCTTATTAACCAAATTAACGCATCTTGGCCCAAGTTATATTGAACAACACGGCCAAGGAGCAACGCTCAACACCGTGCACGATGGCGTTGAAGCACTGCACGACTACTACGCTAAATACTTGCCTGGCGTTGCTTATAGCGCACTTATTCCACTGGCAATATTGGTGGTTATTTTTCCAACCGACTATAAAGCAGGCTTAATATTTTTATTAACCGCCCCGCTTATTCCGTTTTTTATGATTTTGGTTGGCTCAAAGGCCGAGGCGTTAAATCAAAAAAGATGGCAGCAACTGGCCGTACTAGGTAATTACTTTTTTGACCGCGTACAAGGTTTAACACAACTTAAATTGTTTAACGCAACGCAACAAGAGCTTAAACAAATAGCCAAAATTTCTGATGACTTTAGACACGCTACACTCGGTGTTTTAAAAATTGCCTTTTTATCATCATTTGCGCTGGAATTTTTAGCCACAATTAGTGTGGCATTGGTGGCGGTAATCATTGGTTTTAGACTGTTTTTTGGCACGCTTGATTTTGCAACCGGCTTTGTTGTTTTACTACTCGCCCCAGAATTTTACTTACCCCTGCGCCAATTGGGCAGCCACTACCATGCCCGCTTGCAAGGTATAAGCGCTGCGGCCGATATGGTCACTATTTTAAATGCCCCACTTCCTGAGCAGTCACAGCAACATGAAACAAAGTTTGAGGAGCATATAAGCTCAATAAACATAAACAACTTAAACTTTACCTACCCAAACAGTAACGAAGGCATAAAAAATATAAACCTTACGCTACCCGCTAAAGGATTAGTGGCAGTAGTAGGTGCTAGTGGCTCAGGTAAAAGCACTTTATTTGATTGTTTATTAGGGTTTCATCCGCAGGTGATTGAACAAATAAGCATTAATAATAAACCACTTGATGCTACAAGCATGAGTACATTACAAAACGCAATTGCGTGGATCCCGCAAACCCCAACGCTTTTTTATCAAAGCATTAGCGATAACATAAAAATAGCCAAGCCAGCCGCTACGCAACTAGAGCTTGAGCAAGCGGCACACCAAGCGGGCGCCTTAGATTTTATAAACACGTTAGAGAATGGGTTCGACACCCTGATAGGTGAGCAAGGTGAAGGACTCTCTGGCGGTCAAAAGCAGCGTATAGCCCTTGCACGGGCGTTTTTAAAACAAGCGCCTATTTTAGTGCTTGACGAACCGACAGCCCACCTTGATAGCCAAACCGAGCAGCTTATTCAGCAGGCTATAAATAAATACGCTAAAAACCACTTAGTGTTGGTCATTGCCCACCGGCTAAATACGGTGAAAAACGCAAGCAATATCCTTGTTATGCAAAATGGCGAAATAGCACAGCAGGGTACTTACAGCCAACTTGAGCAGCAACAAGGCGCATTTAAATCACTCCTTAATTTACAAGCGCAAGGAGCAAACAATGACTAATTTTATTAGGCTATTAAAGCTTTGCCGACCGCATTATAAAGCCATGTTACTTGGTACTTTTTTAGCGACGTTAACGGTACTTGCAAACGTGGGCTTATTAGCTATATCGGGGTGGTTTTTAGCCTCAATGGCGGCAGCAGGTATCGCAGGCGTACAAATGAATTACTTTACACCTGCTGGAACCATTCGATTTTTAGCGATTGTACGAACTGCATCACGCTATGGTGAGCGCTTAGTAACACATAACGCGACGTTTTTATTGCTTAGTGAAATACGCGTTAATATGTTTGCCACGCTAAGTAAGCTAAACAATGTAGATTTAGCAATGAGCCGCAGCGCCGATTTAGTTAACCGCTTACAAAATGATGTGGATGCGCTTGATAAGTTTTACTTAAACATATTACTACCTATGCTGGTAGCGCTGTTGAGTGTGCCCATAATTATGGTGTTTATGGCGGCCTATAACGCCAATGTTGCGCTTATTTGCTTTATAGGCATTTTATTAATTGGTGTTGTTTTACCTGCGCTGTTAAGTGCTAAATTAAATAAAAATAGCCATAAAGAAACACAGCTCAGTGCACAACTTAGAGCAGAGCTTTCTGACACCCTAACCGGCCTTAGAGAGCTGAGTATTTATCAGGCACGTGCTGGGCAAATTTCAAAATGTAATGAACTAAACGAGCAATATAACCAACAACTTTATAGTCGCCATAAAGCACTCGCAAATAGCGACGGTTTAAGTTTGCTGGTTGTGCAGCTAGCTATGCTTGGCGCCATAGTCACTATTGTGCCTTTGGTTTACAGCGGCGCTATGGTAAATGTTGAGCTTGCAATGTTAAGCCTATTTGTATTAGCAAGCTTTGAAACTGTATTACTGTTGCCTAATGCATTTATAGAGCTGCCCACTGTACTCAAAGCCGCTGAGCGACTATTTACACTGGAAGATAAAGTCACAGCGCAAGAAGCTAATAGCGCTGAGTTAGTTGAGATGCAGTTTGATAAAAACAATACAACTTTGGCGTTTAATAACATTGGCTATAAATACCAGGAGCACAGTGCTTTAATTAATATCAGCTTTACCCTTAAGGCACAGCAAAAAGTAGCGATTGTAGGCAGAAGCGGCAGTGGTAAAAGCACCTTGGTTAATTTACTCACCGGTTTATGGCCTGTGCAGCAAGGCAGTATTAGGCTAAGCGATGAAAATAACGCAGAAGAACTCCACGCACTAAGCAGCAACACCCGCGCAAGCGTTATTAATATACTCGCGCAGCAGCATCATATTTTTGATGGCACATTAAGTGAAAACTTACGCTATGCAAAGCCAAGCGCCACAAAAGAAGAAATGCTTGAAGCCATTCACCTTGCACAGCTAAAACCTTGGTTTAATGAGCTACAAGATGGATTAAAAACCCGTTTAGGTACAGGTGGGAGAAGTGTTTCTCAAGGCCAGTCAAGGCGCATCGCCATTGCGCAAGCTTTATTACAAAACCCTGCCATTTTAGTACTTGATGAGCCTACTGAAGGGCTTGATAACCAATCTAAGCAAACGGTAATGAGCGCTATTATGCAGGTAATGAGTAACGCAAGCGTACTTACCATTACCCACGACCCTGCTCTTTTAGCGCAAATGGATAACATTATTTGGCTAGAAAATGGCAGCCTTGTAGCGCAAGGCACTCATAAAGAGCTTAGCGAAACATATTCCGATTATGTTGCCTTAACTACTCGGTTTTAGGTTGAACTCTGGTTAAGAGATTTACTAACCAACCGAATATTAATGAAACTTAATTCTGTTTTTTTCTAGCTAGAAATTTTAAGTGGAAACAAGGCGAATTTACGCGTCAATAGCTAGCCTATTGCAAGAAAATTCAACGCAGTTAGCGCTAAAAATAGCTGCTTGAGATAGATATATTATCCAGAGATCAAGTTAATCATTTAATACGCTGATTGATACATCTATAACGCCGACTTTAGGGTCGGCAATTTTTTTAAACATACCTAACGATAAATCAATAACCCGCCCTTTAACGTACGGGCCTCTATCGTTTATTCTCACGATCACCGATTTGTTATTTGCCAAGTTTGTAACCTTCACTTTTGTACCAAAGGGCAATTCTAAATGCGCAGCAGTGGATGCGTTTTGGCTAAATGTTTCGCCGTTTGCTGTTGTGCGACCATGGTATTTATTAGCGTAATAAGAGGCTTTACCTAACTGAGTACGCTCGCCANAACTATAGGTTGGCTGCTACACGCAGCTAAAATTGATAAAAAACTGAGGGTAAAAATTAACTTAGTAAAAGACATAGATGCGCTTTAATTATAAAAATTCGCGCAAAGGTTAACCTTACGTGGCTGAGTGTGTACTGAATTAAAATATTTTATAGGCAATAAAAAACCACCGTCGATTACTCTTAGGTGGTTTTTTTTTAAAGCACAAGGCGCTTATCTTACGATACCGCGCTCAGAGCTTTTCACAAAATCAATCATGGTTTGTACCGCAGGATACTTAGCGGCATCTTCACTTAGTGAGGCAATTGCTTCGTCTACACTTAAGCTCTTACGATAAAACGCTTTATAAGCACGGCGTACAGCCATAATTTCGTCGCTTTCAAAGCCACGACGCTTCATACCTTCTTTATTGGTCGCAGCAGGGCCTGCTGGCATACCAATGGTGGTTACAAATGGCGGTACGTCTTTATTAACGCCTGAGTACATGCCAATAAATGCGTGATCACCAATTTTACAAAATTGATGCACACCTGAGTTACCACCTAAAATAACCCAATCGCCTACATGCACGTGGCCTGCAACGCTTGCGTTATTAGCAAATATAACGTTATTACCAATTACGGCATCGTGAGCAACGTGGGTATACGCCATAAATAAGTTATTACTACCAATTTTAGTAACACCTTGGTCTTGAATAGTACCACGGTGAATGGTTGCACACTCACGTATAACGTTGTTATCGCCCATAATAAGAGTGGTTGGTTCGTTGTTATATTTTTTGTCTTGGCAGGCTTCGCCTACTGACGCAAATTGAAAAATATGATTGCCAGAGCCAATAGTAGATGGCCCTTTAATAACAACGTGAGACTCAATAATACAGTCATCACCGATCACAACATCATTGCCAATATAGCTATATGGACCAACTGAGACATTGTTGCCTAGTTTAGCGCCAGGTTCGATTATTGCTGTAGAATGGATCACTATTAAAACTCTCTTCTCGCACACATAATTTCGGCACTACATACAACCTTGCCGTCGACTCTTGCTTCAGCGGCAAATTTCCATATATTGCGACGCTCTTTTAAAAACTCTACATGCAAATGCATTGTATCGCCCGGTATAACTGGCTGTTTAAAACGTGCGTTATCTACTGCAGCAAATAAGTAAAGCTCGTTATCGCTACGGTTTTCTACTGTTTTAAATCCTAATAAACCGGTGGCTTGCGCCATGGCTTCTAATATTAGCACACCAGGGAAAATTGGCTGATTTGGAAAGTGGCCAGTAAAAATAGGCTCGTTAACCGATACATTTTTAATCGCATGAAGTGACTCGCCAGGCGTAAAGTCAATTACACGATCAATTAAAAGCATCGGGTAGCGGTGTGGTAATAAACTTAAAATTTCTTGAATATCAAGGCTATTTAATTCGTTTGCCAAAATAGCATCCTTATTAGTGTTCAACGTTATGACTTAGCCAATGCTTCAAGCGCTTTGAGACGTGATTTCATGTCTGAAAGATTACGCAAGTGGGCAATTGATTTACGCCATTCTTTATTAGTTGTATGGGGCATACCAGATGAGTAAATACCCGGCTCGGTGATCGATTTAGTCACCATACTCATGCCGGTAATTATAACACCATCACATACTGACATGTGACCATTAATTGCGGTCATGCCACCTATTTGGCAGTTTTTACCAATGGTTACACTACCTGCTAGTACAGTACAGCCTGCAATTGCAGTACCCGAGTTAACTTCAACGTTGTGTGCTATTTGACATTGGTTATCGATGATCACATTACTATGAATAATCGTGTTATCGAGTGCGCCGCGGTCAATTGTTGTGCTTGCGCCCACTTCTACCTTGTCGCCGATAATCACAGAGCCTAACTGAGGAATTTTAACCCACTGCCCGCGCTCGTTTGCATAGCCAAATCCGTCACTGCCAACCACACTGTTTGCTTGAAATAAACAATCAGCGCCAATTTCAACATCGTGATAAATAGTCACACTCGGCCAAAGCTTTGTGCCAGAACCTATTTTAACACGTTCACCGATGAAACTGTTCGGACCAATTTGTGCGTTATCACCAATCACTGCACCGGCTTCTATAACAACATTTGCGCCAATGGCAGCACTTGTGCTTAGCGTTGCACTTGGGTGAATAGTCGCACTAGCGTGTATACCTTGCTGCGCCGCTTGCGGGGTTGTATCCATAAATTGTGCAAGCTTTGCGTAGCTCACATACGGATTTCCAACAATGATTTTTGCGCCACTAAAATACGGTGCATCGGCTTCGCTAAGAATAACAGCGCTGGCTTGTGTAGTTTCAAGCTGCGTACGATATTTTGAGTTCGCTAAAAATGCAATATGCCCAGAACGGGCATTTGCAAGTGTAGCTATTTTTGTAATTTCTAAAGCGCCATCACCTTGAAGTTCGGCGCCTAGAAGTTCCGCAATGTGCGAAAGCGTATAATTTTGCATAGAGTGATTATTTCTTACTAACTGCTGATACAACTTTGCTTGAAAGATCAGTTACTTCTTTAGGGTTAAAGTAAATAGTAGTGTCTTTAACTTTAACTTCATCGAAGTCGCCATCTTTAGCAATTTCTTCAATTGTTTTGATAATTAAACCCTGAACTTTAGCAAGCTCTTGGTTTTGACGTGCTTTGATTTCTTGCTCTAAAGGACGACCTTTTTCAGCAAGGTTTTGTTGCATGCCTTGAATTTTATCACGTAGTGCATCTTTTTGAGCTTGGCTCATTGTAGTGCTTTCACGCTTAAATTTTTCTGCTTCAAAGCGAATGTCGCCTTGTAGTTTTTCAAGCTCTTGACGACGCTCAGCAAACTCAGTTTGTAAAGACTGCTCAATTTTAGCCATTTGAGGAATTTGCTTGTAGATCTCTTGCATATCAACAATGCCTACTTTGTGGGCAAATGCACTTGCAGAGGTACCCATCATCAATGTTGCTAACACGGCTACTGCTGTTGATTTAAATAATTTTTTCACAAAAAACTCCTTTAGAAAGTGTTACTAATATTAAAGCTGATGGTCTTTGTATCGTCATCTTCTTCTTTTTGCAATGGATACGCAAAACTAATCAGCATTGGACCCATTGGAGAGATCCATTGTAAAGATAAACCGGTTGATACCCTAAAGCGCATTGGATCAGAGTAATCATCTAACTTAGCACGCTCATCTGGCGCTAAGTTTTGGAAACGGTCAACGTTAAATTCAGTATCCCATACGTTGGCAGCATCTACAAAGAAACTGGTACGTACAGAACTGGTGTTTTCTTCATCTAAGAACGGCGTAGGTACAATTAGCTCCATACCTGCAACCGCTTTTGCATTACCACCAATACGCCCTTGTGGTACTAAAATATCAAACTCATCAGAGCCACCAATGCTACCGGTTGTAGTACCATCAGCACCTGGCGTACCAGGGATTGATAAAGGAACACGTGATACAGCACGCGGCAATATAGTATTACGGTCAAAGCCACGTAGTTCCATTTCCGTTATACGGAAGAACTCTTGGAATGGCAGTGTTTGCTCATAACCGTTTGTTGACCCATAACCATTACCGTAACCAAGCGCTGCACGTGTTGAGAACACCCAACGGTGGTCATTCGATATTGGCCAGTAAAAACGCGAATCGTAGTTCAGTTTAAAATGCTGAAGATCAGAGTTAGGCGTTGTGGCTGTTAAATTTAATGTTTGGCGCGAACCCGCTGTTGGGAATAAACCACGGTTAACTGTGATACGCGACCAACCAACGCTTAGCTCATATTTAGTAAAGTCAAAGCCAGCATCTGGGTTTTCTTCATCTAAGAAGGTTTCGCGTAGTACACGTGTTTGTTCGTACTCGGCAATTTCTGAAAGTTCTTCTTGAATCCAACGTACGCCAAAGTTAACACGGTTTACCGCATCAATTGGGAAACCAATATTGGTACCAATACCGTAACTTGTTGATTTATAATCTACCAAGCTAAATTTACTGGCATCGTAGTTGTTGTAAAAAATACTGCTACCTTGAGATACACCATCTGGCGTGAAGTAAGGGTCGGTGTACGACAAGCTAATGCTTTCAGAACCAGTAGAGGTATTTAAGTTTAAGCCAATTTGATTACCCGTACCTAAAAAGTTAGATTCGGTCACACCAATATTAAACTGAAGCCCTGCGTATGAGCCATACGCTAAGCCCGCGTTAAAGCTACCAGCCGATTGCTCTTTTACTGTAAAGTCTACGTCTACTTGGTCATCTACACCCGGTACTGGTACTACGTTAAAGTCAACAGTTTCCATGTATGGTAAACGCTGAATTTGCAGCTTTGAGCGCTCAAGGTTTTGATTAGATAACCATGCACCTTCAAGTTGTGTCATTTCGCGGCGAAGTACTTCATCAGCAGTATTTTGGTTACCACCAACGATGATACGACGTACGTACACACGCTTGCCCGGATTTACCGACAGCGTAAGTTGCACTTCTTGTTTTTCATCATCAATTTCTGGAATTGTGCGTACTTCGGCATTGGCATAACCAAAGCGCGCTAGATAGCTTTTGATAAACTCTTCAGATGAGGTCACCACTGAGCCATTGTAAAGTTCGCCGGCGCGAAGTGGGATAACGCTTTTGATTAGCTCTTCTCGGCCAAGTAAATCACCGATAAAGTCAAAACCTTTAACTGTGTACTTAACACCTTCTGTTAAGTTAGCAGTTACATACACAGATTCGCGCTCAGGACTTACTGATACTTGCGTAGAATCGATATTAAAACGTAAGTAACCGCGGTCTAAATAAAAGCTGCGAATTTTTTCTAAATCGCCTTCAATGGTTTGTTTTTGGTAACGGTCGCTACCCATAAACTGCCACCACGGTAAATCTTGTTGCGATTCAGCAAGCTTTAAAAGCTCTTCGTTAGAGAATAATTCGTTACCCACTAAGTTGATTTGACGAATAGAGGCGGCTTCGCCTTCGTCAAATTCTAGCTTAAGCTTTACACGGTTACGTGGCAGCTTAGTTACGCTAATATCAACGGTGGCATTGTATTTACCAATACTGTGGAAAAACTCAACCAACCCTTTTTCGATATTATCGATAACGGTTTTATCAAGCGGTTCACCTTGGCGAATATCTTGCTGATCGAGCGATTCGTTAAGCTGCTCGTCTTTTATATCTTTATTGCCTTCAAACTCAATAAAGCTAATAGTAGGACGCTCAGTCACTTTAAAAATAACGTTATTACCATCGCGTAACGCTTTGATGTTGTCAAAGTGACCTGAACGATAAAGTGACTTTATTGTTTTTGAAATCGTATAGTCATCAACGTTATCGCCCACATTGATAGGAACATGCGTTAGTGCTGCACCAAGTGCTACACGTTGCAAACCTTCAATTTTTAAATCTTCAACAATAAAGGAGTTTTGGCCCAGGGCTGCAAAACTTGCACCCAATAAACTTGAAACTGCCAAATGTTTTTTTATAGCCATTTTATTATCTTTATCCTTTACAACTGTATTACCGCTTAACATCAAAACTAATAATTAGTGATGCTTACAATCGTGTTCTAATTAGTAATTGTCACGCTGTAACTACAAACGCGATACATCATTGAACAAAGCGAAACATGTTAAAAATATGAGCAGCAAGGCGCCCACTTTAAAACCAAATTCTTGTGTCTTTTCAGAGACCGGCTTTTTACGGAAAAGTTCAATTATGTAATACATTAAGTGTCCACCATCAAGCACTGGCAGAGGTAATAAATTAAATACACCCAAGTTAACGCTTATTAGCGCTAAAAAGCTTAAAAAGGCGACTAGCCCGTAGCTTACGCTAGTTCCTGCACCAACTGCAATGCCCACAGGGCCACTTAAATTTTTAACCGAAACCTGACCTGTAATTAAATTACCAATCATGTCAAAGCTAAGCGTTATAAGGCGCCAGGTCTCTTGGGTACCACGAGCAATACTATCAAGCGGACCAAAGCTTCGGGTTTCAACATAGCCCTCAGGCCAAGGTTGAACAACCGGCGCAACACCTAAAAACCCTTGTTCAATACCGTGCTCATTAATGCGCGATTTAGGCGTTACTGTTACGCTATTTATACTATCTTGTCTTTTTACACTAAATTGTAAAGATTTGTTAGCCGATTGCGTAATAAGATTAACTAATTGCTGCCAATCGCTTATTGTTTCACCATTTACAGCGATAATCGTATCGTTAACCTGCAAATTAGCCAGTTCGGCTGCTGAATTTTTAGTAATAGCCGCAATGGTTAATGTGGCTTGGGGTCTAAACGGTACAATACCCAACGAACTCAGTGGCGGCACGTCTTGCTGATCGAGCTTCCAACCCTCTACGTTAAGCATTTTTGTTTGCTCTTGGTAGTTTTCGTTACGCACTACTACGGGCACGCTTTGCTCACCTAAGCTCGACATAAGTGCAAAAGTTGCATCTTGCCAGGTGGCAATCGTGTCATCACCAATTTTAATAATTTGTTCAGAGGGCATAATGCCCGCCTGCTCTGCTCTGCTACCTTCGGTAATACTACCCACTACAGGTTTTACCGATTGCACGCCCACCATGTACATAGCCGCCAACGCCACAATAGCAAATAAAAAATTAGCCAGCGGGCCGGCTGCCACTATGGCTATACGGGCCTGAACCGATTTAGCGTTAAATGACAAATGGCGCTCATTTTCAGGCACTTCATCCACGCGTTCATCAAGCATTTTAACGTAGCCACCCAGCGGAATAGCGGCAATTACGTATTCTGTATTGTATTTATCGTGCCACTTTAAAAGCGGTTTACCAAAACCAATCGAAAAGCGCAGCACTTTAACACCCATTTTACGGGCCACCCAAAAGTGCCCATATTCATGAATAGCAACTAAAATGCCCAGCGCTAAAATAAACGAGCCAAGATTCCAAAAAAAATCTAACATATTAATGAGTCACTTTTGTTATTAAATCCGCTGCACGTTGACGGGCTTGTTGGTCACACGCTAATATTTCATCTAGGCTTTGTACGTTAGTGAATGTGGCCGCATCAAGCGTTTGTGCATTAATTTTATAAATGTCAGTAAAGCCAATTTGGCCTTTTAAAAATGCCGCAACCGCTATTTCGTTTGCTGCATTTACCGTTGTGGTTGCGCCTTGCCCTGCGCTGCACGCATCAATAGCAAGTTGTAAATTTGGATAACGCGCAAAATCAGGTTTTGTGAACGAAAAATCACAAATATCCGAAAAGTTGAGTGGTTTTACACCCGCGTTAATTCGATCTGGGTAAGCGAGTGCGTGTGCAATAGGTGTGCGCATATCGGGGTTACCCATTTGCGCTAAAATGGAGCCATCGTGGTATTGCACCATAGAATGAATAATACTTTGCGGGTGGATCACCACATCAATATCGCTGGTGTCACAATTAAACAGCCATTTAGCTTCAATAAATTCAAGCCCTTTGTTCATCATGGTGGCTGAATCTACCGATATTTTTTGCCCCATAGACCAATTAGGGTGAGCGACGGCTTCACTAACCGTTACCTCTTTTAAGGTATTTATATCGCGCGTTAAAAATGGTCCACCAGAGCCGGTAAGCAATATTTTACTTACGCCATGCTCTTGTAAATTTTGATCAGCGTTTGCGTTTTGAAGTGAATGAGGTAAGCACTGAAAAATAGCGTTGTGCTCGCTATCAATAGGTAACAACGTGGCTTTATGCTGTTTTACTTTATCAATAAACAACTGCCCTGACATAACCAACGATTCTTTATTGGCAAGCAGTACTTTTTTACCTGCTTCAACGGCGCTTAGTGTGGGCAGTAAGCCGGCAGCGCCAACAATAGCTGACATGACGGTATCGACATCGGGATGCGCACATAAATCGCTCATAGCCTGCTGTGAATGCATTACTAAGGTTTGGCATGGCGTATTATTTAAATACGATGATAATTGCTCTGCAGCGCTTTGTGTGGCCATAACGGCATATAACGGTTCGTGCTCAATACACAGCTCAGCCATTTTTTTTGCATTGTGGCCTGCAGTGAGGGCAAATACGTTAAATAGCGCTTTATTTCGTGCTATAACATCTAATGTACTTAACCCAATTGAACCTGTAGCGCCTAAAATAACAAGTTGCTGCTGTTGGCTCATAAACTCAAGGTCCATGCATAGCACATTACAAACATTGGGGCTGCTGCGGTTAAGCTGTCAATTCTATCTAAAATACCGCCGTGGCCGGGTAAACAGCGACCACTGTCTTTTAGGCCGGCTTCACGTTTAAACATGCTTTCGAGTAAATCACCGACAGCCGAAAACAAAGCTATAAAGGCGGTCATTACGGCATAAATAGGCCATACAGCAAAATCCACACCGGTAAAGTGACAAAAAGCTAAAACAAATATAATTGATGCAACCACACCGCCTGCTAGGCCTTCGATGGTTTTATTTGGGCTCACCTTTGGCATAAGCTTGTGCTTACCAAAACTTTTGCCTGTAAAGTAAGCCCCTACATCGGCGCTCCACACAATACCAAGTACCACTAAAATCAGTACCGAGCCAAAGTGCGTTGATTCAGCGTATTGCGCGCTACGTAAGGTATTGAGTGCAAGCCAAAGTGGGATTAAAGTAAGCAACCCGGCAATGCCGCGCATTACCAAGCCTTCGTTCCATGCTTTGGCCATGGCTGGGTAGCGCCAAATTAAATAACTGGCCACAATCCACCAAGCAAACGAGAGCGTAAATAAGTAATTTGCATCCCCGACCAGCTGGCCGTTTTGCCACAGTGATTCAATCGGCCAATGTAAATTTAGCAGCGCCAATAACGCGCCAATTAACACGACAAACGCACCACGTTTTAATTTTGTGCATAGGCCCATAAAAGCAGACCACTCCCACGCGCCAAGTAAAACAATAATACCGGCAAAATAACTAAACAATGTTAGTGGAGTATAAAAAACCAAGGCTAGCGCTAACGGCGCTAATACAACCGAGGTTAAAATTCGTTGTTTTAACAAAATAGTGACCCTTATTCTATTTTAGGTTTGAGCGAGTAATTGTTTTATTTGTTCGCCCGTACAACCAAAACGCCGCTCTCTGGCAACGTAACACGCAATGGCCTCAGCAAATGCTGCTTCATTAAAATCAGGCCAAAGAGTTTCGGTAAAGTAAAGTTCCGCATAAGCAGCTTGCCATAGTAAAAAGTTACTAATACGAACATCACCACCCGTGCGAATTAGTAAATCCGGCTCCGCTTGGTCTGCCATGCTCATATGCTGTGCTAAGCGCTCTTCTGTAACATCCTCTGCCTTGAGTTGTCCGTTTGCAACTTGTAGTGCTAGTTGCTTTGCTGCATTTGCCATATCCCATCTACCGCCATAATTAGCGGCCACGTTTAAATGCAAACCGGTGTTATCTGCTGTTAGCTCATGCGCAGCGTTTACTTTGCTACGTAAACTTTCAGAGAATCGTGATAAATCTCCAATAATGGTCAGTTTTACATTATTTTTATGAAGCTTTTTTACTTCCTTTGTTAAAACAAACAAAAAAAGCTCCATTAAAGTGTTTACTTCGTCTTCGGGGCGGCGCCAGTTTTCACTACTAAAAGCAAATAAGGTTAACGATTGTATCCCTAATTTAGTACAAAACTGAACAGATTGACGAACTGCGTCCACGCCTTTTTTATGCCCGAACACACGAGGTCTATTTCTAGCTTGCGCCCAACGCCCGTTACCATCCATGATGATGGCAACATGTTTAGGTAAACATTGCTGTGAAATTGTATCAGCGTCTAGAACCATAAATATTGAGTATTCCATAAAAAAACGCCGCCTAGTATACCCTAGACGGCGTTTCAAAACTAATATATTTCATAACCTGCATTGAGGTTATTTAGCTGTTTAGATTTCCATCAACTCAGCTTCTTTCGCTGTTAGTTGTGCATCCATTTCTTTGATAAATTTATCTGTAAGCTTTTGAATTGTATCTTCTGCTTGACGCGCTTCATCTTCAGAAATTTCTTTATCTTTTAATAAAGATTTTACATCGCCATTAGCGTCACGACGAATATTACGCACAGCAACACGGCCGCTTTCTACTTCGCCACGTACAATTTTAATTAAATCTTTACGACGCTCTTCTGTAAGCGGAGGAAGTGGTACGCGAATTACTGTACCAGCAGACATCGGGTTTAAACCTAAGTCAGACGCCATAATTGCTTTTTCTACAGCTTGCGCTAAAGACTTGTCAAATACGCCGATAGCAAGCGTACGAGAGTCTTCAATCGTTACATTAGCCACTTGGTTAAGCGGTGTATCAGCACCGTAGTACGATACCATAATGCCGTCTAAAATTGCTGGGTGAGCACGACCTGTACGAATTTTTGATAGTTGACTACCTAGTGCTGCTACACTTTTTTGCATGCGCTCTTGCGCATCTTTTTGAATATCGTTAATCACGGTTTAATCCTAATTATTTGATTACTTCATCTGAGGCTTGTGAAGAGATAAGTGTGCCTTCTTCTTCACCCATAATTACGCGTTTTAAGGCGCCTGATTTATTCATGTTAAATACGCTCAGTGGCATATTATGATCGCGAGCGAGTGTAAACGCCGCTAAATCCATTACTTTTAGTTCTTTATCAATAATTTCATTGTAGCTTAAGTGACGGTAAAGCGTGGCTTCTGGGTTTTTAACCGGATCATCACTAAATACGCCATCAACTTTAGTCGCTTTAATTACAGTGTCGGCTTCAATTTCAATACCGCGTAAACACGCAGCAGAATCGGTAGTGAAGAACGGGTTACCCGTACCTGCTGCAAAAATAACAACGCGGCCAGATTTTAATAAGCTAATTGCCTCAGCCCAGTTGTATGCATCACATACACCGTTTAGAGGGATTGCCGACATTAAACGACAATTAACAAATGCACGGTGTAGTGCATCACGCATTGCAAGGCCGTTCATTACGGTTGCAAGCATACCCATGTGGTCACCAACTACGCGGTTCATGCCAGCTTCTGCTAGTGATCCGCCACGTAAAAAGTTACCACCGCCGATAACCAAACCCACTTCTACGTCGAGTTCTACCAGCTCTTTAATTTCTTGGGCCATACGATCTAGCACTTTTGGGTCGATGCCGAAGCCTTCGTCTCCCATTAAAGCTTCACCACTTAATTTGAGAAGAACACGTCTAAAAATAGGTTTACGATTGATAGTCATAGTATTGGGGCCAACTTTTTATTAAATTATGGGTAAAAAATAACCGCGCTTATGATAAACATAAAAGCGCGGTTATTTTAAAGAATTTCTAAGCGTGACGCAAAAGCAAATAGTACTTTAATGGCATCTAATTTCCTTATGCATCACAAATAGTTAATCTTACTCGCCTTTTGCAGCTGCAATTTGAGCAGCAACTTCAGCAGCAAAATCTTCTTCTTTCTTCTCGATACCTTCACCAACTTCTACACGTGCGAAGCTAGTAACTGTTGCGTTTTTCTCTTTAAGAATTTCGCCAACAGATTTTTTAGGCTCCATGATGAAAGCTTGACCAGTAAGAGAAACCTCACCAGTAAATTTCTTCATGCGGCCAACAACCATTTTTTCAGCGATTTCAGCAGGCTTGCCTTCGTTCATCGCGATGTCGATTTGAACTTGCTTTTCTTTTTCTACAACGTCAGCAGGTACATCTTCAGGCGTTAAGTACTCTGGGTTTGAAGCAGCAACGTGCATTGCAATGTGCTTAAGTGTTTCTTCATCAGCAACTCCTGCAACAACAACACCAATACGCTCACCGTGACGGTATTCAACAAGTGTTTCACCAGTGATGTACTGAAGACGACGTACGTTGATGTTTTCACCAATCTTAGTTACTAGCTCAACACGGTCTTCTTCAAACTTAGCTTGTAAGTCTTCGATAGTGACTGTTTCAGCGATAGCAGCGTCAGCAACTTTGTTAGCAAACGCTAAGAAGCTTTCGTCTTTTGCTACGAAGTCAGTTTGACAGTTAACTTCTACAAGTACTGCAACACCATCGTTTTGCTTGATGATGATAGTACCTTCAGCAGCAATGTTACCTGCTTTCTTAGCAGCCTTTGCAGCACCGCTCTTACGCATGTTTTCAATCGCTAACTCGATGTCGCCATCAGTTTCAGTTAACGCTTTTTTACAATCCATCATGCCAGCGCCAGTACGCTCGCGTAATTCTTTAACTAGGGCAGTAGTTACAGCCATTAGTAAATCCTCAAATCTGAAATCAGGTATTAGATAAGCGGGTAAACCGCTCTACAAGAATAGCAAGTCTTCACCTTAAAAAGATGAAGACTTGATGACAGCTAATTACTCAGCTTCTACAAAGTCGTCTTTCTCAGCTTGAGCAACGATGTTGTTCTCACGACCTTCAGTGATAGCAGCTGCAACAGAGCTAGTGTAAAGGTTGATTGCACGGATAGCATCATCGTTACCAGGTACGATGTAATCAACACCGTCTGGGTTAGAGTTAGTATCAACGATTGCAACAACTGGAATACCTAGGTTGTTTGCTTCACGGATAGCAATGTGCTCGTGATCAGCATCGATAACGAAGATAGCGTCTGGAAGGCCACCCATGTTTTTGATACCGCCAAGGCTCTTTTCAAGCTTTTCCATTTCGCGAGTAAGCATTAACGCTTCTTTCTTAGTTAACTTCTCGAAAGTACCGTCTTGGCTTTGAGCTTCAAGGTCTTTAAGACGCTTGATTGACTGACGAACTGTTTTCCAGTTAGTTAACATACCACCTAACCAGCGGTGGTTAACGAAGAACTGGTCGCTTTGTAAAGCAGCTTCTTTAACTGCTTCGCTTGCTGCGCGCTTAGTACCAACGAAAAGAACTTTACCTTTGTTTGCAGCAGCACTTGATAAAAACTTAAGTGCGTCGTTGAACATTGGTACTGTTTGCTCAAGGTTGATGATATGTACACGGTTACGTGCGCCGAAGATGAAAGGCTTCATCTTAGGGTTCCAGTAACGTGCTTGGTGACCAAAGTGAACACCAGCTTGAAGCATATCGCGCATTGAAACGTTTGCCATTTTGTAAATCCTCTATGTAGTTTAGGGTTAGGCCTCCACATATCCCATAGCACCAACACCGAAGTATTTAAACTTCAAATGCACCCAAGTGTATGTGACGATACGTGTGTGTGTTAAAATAAAATTGTGTTTGCCTTAAATACAAAAAATCATTTAAGAATTTATTTGTAAAAAGACGGCGCGCTTTATACCATATTAAAATTAAATACTCAACGTCGCGTGCAAAATTTGTGCGACGATAAATGTTAAAAAACGCAACTTTGGAGCCTCAATGAGCGCTGTGATCAAGACCCCTGAAGAAATTGAAAAAATGCGTGTAGCCGGGCGTTTAGCGGCAGACGTACTTGAAATGATTGAACCACATGTAGTGCCAGGTGTGACTACTGATGAGCTAAATACAATTTGTCATGATTATATTGTAAATGTGCAAGATGCCATACCTGCGCCACTAAATTACCACGGTTTTCCTAAGTCGGTTTGTACCTCTGTAAATCATGTAATTTGCCACGGTATTCCAAATGACAAACCACTAAAAGATGGCGATAGTGTCAACATTGATGTAACTGTAATTAAAGACGGTTACCACGGCGACACCTCAAAGATGTTTCATGTAGGTACGCCTAACATTCAAGGTAAGCGCCTTGCACAAGTAACACAAGAAAGCTTATACCTTGCCATTAAAATGGTAAAACCAGGAGTGCGCTTAGGCGATATTGGTGAAGCAATTCAAAAATACGCAGAGAGCTTTAACTACTCAATTGTACGTGAATACTGCGGCCACGGTATTGGTAGCGAATTTCACGAAGAGCCTCAAGTAATGCACTACGGTAAAGCAGGTACTGGCGAAACACTTAAAGCCGGTATGTGTTTAACAATAGAGCCAATGGTTAACGCAGGTAAGCGCCAGTGTAAACTTTTAAAAGATGAGTGGACTGTAGTTACACGCGACCGTAGTTTGTCTGCACAGTGGGAACACACCCTATTAGTGACTGAAAATGGTGTTGAAATTTTAACGCTGCGATCAGATGATACTATCGACAGGATTATCGAACACTAATAAAAACCGAGCCACTTGATAAAAGTATTTAACCTCAAATCTGGTTAATATATTTAATAACATACTGAATTATATGTAATATTTAATTTATTTTTCCCAAGCCGGAGATTTTCAGTGAAAACAAATCGAATTGACGCGCCAAATAGCGAGCCTATTTGCAAGTGGATTCAACACTGTTAACACTAAAAATAGCCGCTGGGGATAGACTTATTACTTAACGTTCAGGTTGTTTATCAATGCTAACGGTTCAATAAGGAGCCAGCCCACGTGGCATTACCCAACAAAGTAAAAAAGTTGCTTAGCGATGCTGAGCAACTGAGCGATTATCGCGATTGTTCTAGCTATTTTTATAAGTGGTTACATAACGAATTTTCTAAGCAACCAGTTGGTAATTTAATTAATGCCCGGGCTGAGTTTATAGACCGCCTGCTAATTAAACTGTTTCATGTTTACGATTTAGCTCACGAGCCTGACCTTGCCCTTATTGCCGTGGGCGGGTANCCGTGGCGAGCTACACCCCTACTCCGACATTGACTTTTTATTGCTTGTTACGCAGCCGCCTAGCGAGCAAATATGCGAAAAAATAGGCCAGTTTGTTACCATGCTATGGGATCTCAATTTAGAGATAGGCCACAGCGTGCGTACCATTGAACAAGCCATAGAGCAAAAACGTGAAGACGTTACCTTTGCCACCAGCTTGCTCGAAAGCAGGCTCATTTTTGGTAATCACATTGAGTTTGAAAAACTCAAAACGCATATTATAGAAACCCCCGTTTGGCGCTCAGGCGAATTTTTTGTAGCCAAAGTGCAAGAGCAAAACCTACGTCATAAAAAGTGCCACGGTACTGCTTACAACCTAGAGCCAAACATAAAAGAAAACCCCGGTGGCCTTCGCGATTTACAAACCATTATTTGGGTTGCTAAAAAGCACTTTAGAGCCGAAACCCTACAAGAGCTAATTAGCCACGGCTACTTAACGCATGAAGAATTTCAGGAGCTTTCGGAGTGCCTAGAAAACCTTTGGAATATTCGCTTTGCACTGCATTTAGCCGCTGGGCGCTCAGAAAACCGTTTGTTGTTTGACCATCAACCACACACAGCTGAAATACTTGGCTTTGGTAGCGATGGTAAAGCCTCGGTTGAGCGTATGATGAAACGCTTATTTAGAATAATGAGCCGCGTACGCGAGCTTAACCAAATGCTGCTATCGTACTTTGAAGAAAGTATTATGCCAGAGAGCAGCGAAGCGCCAGTGATTGAGTTAGACAAAGACTTTGAACGCGTTGGGCACCAAATTAGGGTTAAAAACCCATCGGTATTTTTTAGACGCGATCAACTTTTTGTTTTGTTTGAGCATATTGCCGACAACCCCGAAATTACCCATATTTACCCAAGTACTATTCGTACCATTAGGCAAGTACGCAGGCGCCTATTAGGTGACTTACAGGATTACGCAGCGTGTCGCGAGGCATTTATGCGTATTGTAAAACACCCAAACGGCATGGGCCGCGCATTCACGCTCATGCACAAACACGGCATGTTGGCCGCGTATTTACCGCAGTGGCGTAATATATTTGGGCAAATGCAATTTGACTTATTTCATGCCTACACAGTAGATGAGCACACCCATAAATTAATCAATAATATTTACCAATATTTTGATAAATCTAAAGTGAGCGAGTTTCCTATTTGTAGTGAAATAGTAACTCGTATGGATAAGCCTGAGCTGCTTTATTTAGCGGGTATTTTTCATGATATTGCTAAAGGACGAGGCGGCGATCACTCAGAGCTAGGCTCAGTGGATGCCATTGCTTTTTCTAAATTACATGGCTTCCCATCATCTGATGGCAAGCTTATATCGTGGCTAGTTGGTAACCATTTACTTATGTCGGTTACTGCGCAGCGTAAAGACATAAATGACCCAGGTGTTATTAAAGACTTTGCCTCACGCGTAAAAACAGAGCGCCAACTCGATTACCTCTATTGTTTAACCGTTGCCGATATACGCGCAACCAACGACAACTTATGGAATGATTGGAAAAACACCCTACTACGCGAGTTATACTTGCATACTCAGCGCGCATTACGCCTAGGGCTTGAAAACCCAATGGATCAACGCGACCAAATACGCGATAAAAAACACCAAGCTAAACAGCGCTTACTTAATTTGGGCTACCTAGAAAACCAAATTGATTTGATTTGGAGCCGCTTTAAAGCCAATTACTTTACTGCCTTTAGCGAGCAGCAAATATCATGGCAAACCGAGCACCTATTAAAATGCGCAGACTTAAGCCTACCCAGTGTTATTGTTTCTGATAAAGCAATGCATGGTGGCACGCAAGTGTTTGCTTATAGCCCATACTCTGGGCCGTTATTCGCTCGCTTGGTTAGCGTAATTGGTTCTAAAAAGGCGCAAATACAACACGCTCAAGTGCTTACTACCAAAGATGGCTACGCCCTATTTAACTTTGTAATACTTGAAGTGAGCGGCGACCCTATTGCAAGTAGCCGTGCTCAGTCAATTAAACGTGGGCTTGAGCAAGCACTTAGCGAACCACGTAAAAAAATACGCTTTAAAAAGAATCGCTCGCAACGATTTAAAGACTTTAATATTAAACCTAAAATAGTGCTGCGCCCTCATGCACGTAAAGATCGCAGCCTAATAGAAATTCAAGCTGTTGATATACCCGGTTTACTTACTAAAATTGCCGAAGTTTTCCAAGCGCATTTATTACACATTCACGCAGCCCGTATTACAACGGTAGGTGAACGTGCAGAGGATTTCTTTGTCGTATCAAATAACGAATACCAAGCTCTGACTGATGAAGAGCAAGCCAAAATTCATCAGGCATTACGTAAAAAATTCAACGCCGAAACAGAATAAGGACACACCATGTCAGATTTAAAAACTATGATAGAAAACGCCTGGGACAACCGCGATAGCATTAGCCCAAGCAGTGTATCTAGCGATGTAAAACAAGCGATTATTGACGCACTAGAGCTTCTTGATAGCGGTGCAGCCCGTGTTGCTGAAAAAATATCAGGCGAATGGGTCGTACACCAATGGCTTAAAAAAGCCGTTTTACTATCATTTCGTATTCGCGACAACCAACCAATGAACGACGGCGTAAATCAGTTTTACGATAAAGTACCGCTTAAATTTAGCGACTACACACCGGAGCAGTTTCAGCAAGGTGGCATGCGCGTAGTTCCTAACGCGGTAGCACGTAAAGGCAGCTTTGTAGGTAAAAACGTAGTACTGATGCCATCGTATGTGAACATTGGCGCCTACGTTGATGAAGGCACCATGGTTGATACATGGGCAACTGTTGGCTCGTGTGCACAAATTGGTAAGAACGTACACTTATCGGGCGGCGTGGGCATAGGCGGCGTTTTAGAGCCACTACAAGCTAACCCTACCATCATTGAAGACAACTGCTTTATTGGCGCTCGCTCTGAAATTGTTGAAGGTGTAGTAGTAGAGGAAGGCGCTGTTATTTCAATGGGCGTTTACATTAGCCAAAGCACCCGTATTTACGACCGTGAAACCGGCGAAATTCACTACGGCCGAGTACCAGCAGGCGCTGTAGTTGTGCCAGGTGCATTACCATCAAAAGATGGCACTCACAGCCTATACGCTGCAATTATCGTTAAAAAAGTTGATCAACAAACACGCAAAAAAGTAGGCATCAACGCCCTACTACGCTCAATTGATGATTAAAAGAAGCTATAAGCTTTTAGCTGTAAGCCCTAAGCTGATTGGTGTTAAACGTAGGTTGGGTTGAGTGAAACGAAACCCAACGACATGTTAAAGCTTAGCGTTTTAGCAAAATATAGAAAGCTCTAAACCCTTTGGGTTTAGAGCTTTTTTGTTTAGATTAGAGTTTATCTCTTAAATAGCTAAACCGTTGGGTTTCTCTGTGCTCAACTCAACCTTAATTCAAAGCAATATACGTATACAAAACAAACGACTGAATTAGCCAACACACCCAAGATATAATAAGGTAGTAAAGCATACTTGAAAGTTAGCAATTAATATTAAGGATTAATATGACAAAAACTGCTTTACGCTCAACTATTTTGCTACCGGTATTTTTGCCCGCGGTATTTATTATTCTGCTTTTGGTCATTGGTACAAGTAGCAACCCTGAACTGGCAGGGCAAGCATTCAGTGTCGCCCTCAAGTGGATAACAGAAACCTTTGGCTGGTTTTATATGTTATCAGTTGCCATCTTCTTAGTTTTCATCGTTTGTGTTGCCGCCTCCAGCTGGGGAAATATCAAGCTGGGTCCTGATCATGCGCAACCCCAATACAGCTTTGGTGAATGGTTTGCCATGCTATTTTCGGCCGGTTACGGAGTCGCATTACTTTATTTTGGTGTAGCAGAACCCGTGCTCCATTATGCATCTCCGCCGGCAGGCGCCGCAGAAACCGTTAATGCCGCTAAGCAGGCTATGCAAATTGCATTTTTTCATTGGGGTTTTCATATATGGGCAATTTATGGGATTGTTGGTTTAGTGCTTGCTTACTTTGCATTTCGCCACGGCCTTCCGCTGTCTATTCGCTCAGCCTTGTATCCACTTATTGGTGATAAAATATATGGCCCTATTGGGCACACTGTTGATGTGTTTGCCATATTAGGCACGCTATTTGGTATTGCCACAACGTTAGGACTTTCGGTTACTCAAATTAATGCCGGGCTGCACTACTTATGGCCAAGCATCCCTATTAATACCACGGTACAAATTACCGCTATTGTTATTATTACCGCAGCGGCAACGTTTTCTGTGGTGGCAGGTATGGATAAAGGTGTGAAGCGTTTATCTATAATAAACATGACACTCGCCGTATCATTAATGGCCTTTGTGTTTTTTATTGGCCCGAC
>NZ_AUTO01000263.1:0-5013 GCF_000498055.1 Pseudoalteromonas sp. TB51 | reverse complement strand
CGTATCATTGATTATGTAGCGCAAGTGGTTATTGGTGTACTGGATTGGAACTTATCGGCGCAAGAGGCGATTAACCTGCCAAGAACCACCAATCGTAACGATTACACGAGCCTTGAAAAAGGCACCGCGCTTGAAGCCATAGCCCCACAATTAACTAAACGCGGCCATGCGGTACGCGTACTTGATTTAAACTCTGGCTTACATGCCGTAGAGGTTAAAAACAATAAATTGTATGGCGGTGCCGATCCGCGCCGTGAAGGGGTTGCTTTGTCGGATTTAACTGACAAAAACGCCACTATCAAATTTTAATTTATGTATAATAGCCATGCAGGCAGCGAAGCCTGCATGTGTTTTCTCTCAATGGTCTGACAAGCTTAATTGTCATTGCAATTTAACCTTTTACAATGATAATGGCAGATCATAACTTAAGACTCCGTTAAAGCCTGGAAATATGACAACAAATACTGATCCTAACTACCTTTATATTCCTTACTCTGGCCCTGGCCTAATTGAAACTCCGCTTTTAAACAAAGGCAGCGCGTTTAGTAAAAAAGAACGCGAAAACTTTAACCTTGCGGGTTTGCTTCCTCCACGTTTTGAAACAATTGAAGAGCAGGTTGAGCGTTGTTATCAGCAGTATTCAAGCTTTAACGATAACTTAAACAAGCATATTTACTTGCGTGCCATTCAAGATAATAACGAAACACTTTACTACCGTTTAGTGCGTGATCATCTTGAAGAAATGATGCCAATTATTTACACGCCAACGGTTGGTGATGCCTGTGAAAAATTCTCAGATATTTACCGCAGTGCACGTGGCTTATTTATTTCGTACGAAGATCGCTATCAAATTGACGACATTCTACGTAACGCCACCAAAGGCAAAGTAAAAGTAATTGTGGTTACCGATGGCGAACGTATTTTAGGCCTAGGCGATCAGGGTATTGGTGGCATGGGTATTCCTATTGGTAAGTTATCACTTTACACAGCGTGTGGTGGTATTAGCCCAGCGTACACATTACCTGTAATGCTTGATGTAGGTACTAACAACGAAAAACTTCTTAATGACCCTATGTACATGGGCGCGCGTCATAAGCGTATTGCGCAAGATGAATACGATGAGTTTTTAGACTTATTCATTAAAGCGGTTAAACGTCGCTGGCCAAATGTATTACTGCAGTTTGAAGATTTTGCACAGCCAAACGCTATGCCATTACTTAAACGCTACCGTAACGAAATTTGTAGCTTTAATGATGACATTCAAGGTACAGCAGCGGTAACTGTAGGCTCTTTATTAGCTGCGTGTCGTGTTAAAGGCTCAACCCTTAGCGAGCAAAAAGTGGTATTTGTTGGCGCAGGCTCTGCCGGTTGTGGTATAGCTGAGCAAATTATTAGCCAAATGGTGTTTGAAGGCATTAGCGAAGCACAAGCGCGCAGCCAAGTATTTATGGTTGACCGTTTTGGCCTACTCACTGAAGGTATGGAAGGCTTACGCGATTTCCAACAAGCACTAGCGCAACCACAAGCTGCATTAAGCGAGTGGACTTACAGCGGCGAATACGCTTCATTATTAGATGTAATGCACTGTGCAGCACCTGATATTTTAATTGGTGTATCGGGTCAACCGGGCTTATTTACCGAGCAAGTTATCCGCGCTATGCACTCAGGCTGTGAGCAACCGATTATTTTCCCATTAAGTAATCCATCTAAGCAGGTTGAAGCACACCCAGCAGATGTTATTAAATGGACTGAAGGTAAAGCACTTGTAGCAACGGGTAGCCCGTTTGAGCCAGTAGAATTTAATGGTGAAGTGTTCCCAATTCCACAGTGTAACAACAGTTATATTTTCCCAGGTATTGGCCTAGGTGTGATTGCAGCAAAAGCAACACGCATTACCGATGCAATGCTGAGTATGTCGAGCGAAATGCTTGCTGAGTCATCACCCCGTGCAAACACCGGTAAAGGCAGCTTGTTACCTGCACTGACTGAAATTGAAACATTAAGTAAGCGTATTGCATTTGCAGTGGCTAAAAAAGCAATTGAAGAGGGCGTAGCTCTAGAGATTAGCGACGATGCACTGTGGGCTGCTATTGATAAAAATTACTGGTTACCTAAATACCGTAACTACAAACGTTGTAGCATTTAATTACGCTAAGTAACGTAAAGTAAATAAGGCTGTACGTTGCGTTACAGCCAGTTACAAAAAACAGGCAATTGCCTGTTTTTTTGTGCTTGTTCATTTATTGTTAACCACGTAGGCTCTTTAATGGTGACAACAAAAATACAATGGATAATGCAATGAAAACACACACTCTTTTATTAAGTAGCGCAATTGCCTTAAGTACTTTAAGCGTTGATGCGCATGCAAACTCAACACCTAACGCTCCTCATATTTATGTTAAAGGTGAAGCAACCGTAACCACTATGCCTGACTACGTACAATTAAGCGTAGGCATTATAGAAATAGATAAAGACCTAATTGATGCTAAAAACAAGGCCGATAAAACCATGGCCAAAGCGATCAAATTAGTAAAAGAGCTTGGCATTAAAGACGGTAATATTAATGCAGGGCATATTTCTATAAATCGCGAAAGCCAATACAACAGAAGCTCTGGCGAGCAAGAATTTAAAGGCTTTAGAGTGTCGCGCACGTTAAGCGTTAAACTCTCGCAAATCGAAAAATACCCTCAGCTGTTACAAAACCTAGTAAATAACGGCATTAACCAAATAAACCAAACCCAATTTTTAGCGAGCAACTATGAAGAGCTGCACAAACAGGCGCAAAAATTGGCCATTCAAGATGCCCGTAAAGCCGCCAAAGAATTAAGTGCCGATTACGGCGTTGAGCTAAAAGGGTTATATACGGCGTCGCTAAGCCCGATGAACGTACCTGCGCAGCCTTATGCTCGCTCAGAAAAAACCATGATGGTGGCAGATAGCGCACCCGGTAATTTTGTTCCTGATGCGTATCATGCGGGAGAAATTAAAGTAACAGCGTCTAGCTATGCGGTTTACTTTATTGACTAGTATGTTGGCAGGTAAAANGAGCCACTAGTTTATCCCCTTGTGGCTTGCTAATACGTGCAATCGCGTTAAGCATGTTGGTAATTTCTTGTCTGTCGTATTCGTTACTTACATGCTCGTTTATGTCATCTACAATGGCATTTAAGTAATTAAATAGGCTGTTTCGTGCTGCATCATTGCCATGCGCTACAAACAATATATTTTTAAATGCCTCTAAAACGTTCGTCATTACATACGCATCGCCTTTTGCGTAATTACGCAGTGGCGTAAAGTTATCGTGCAGTAACTCATCAAAACTGGTTTCGTGTATAAAGAGTAACGGGGCGTTGTCGCTGTGTTTAAACGAATAGTTTGTATCGTTAAGCGACAGGCGCTCAATTAATAAAATACTCAGCATATCTATCGATTTAACCGCTGTACCGGGATCGTTAATACCTGGGCTCATTGCTTTAACGGCAATTTCTGAAATTTGCGTTAATCCGTAACGGTAATGATCGCTAATGTACTCTTCTATATAAAAAATAAAGCAGTCTAAAATTTTAGCGATAAGTTCTTCGTTGTTAGAAATGTCTTTATCGCATTTTAAAAACGGATAGCCTTTAACGGTAAAGTAACCTTGGTTTACCGAGATATACACCCGAATATTTTCCTCGGCTAATATGGCGCATAACTTATCTGTATGCACCCCTTTGTAATAACCCTCGGTAGTACTATTAACTGAGTGCCACTGTGTAAAATCAGGAAAGTCAGTGAATGGTTTTTCTGATTGCCTATCAACAATGGCTTTAATTTCGCGTTTAGTTTGGCTAAATAAACCGTTAAGTACATTATCTACTTGAATGGCTTTAGATATTGAATGAATAAAAAATACAAACAAGCCAAGCGATACTAAGCCAAACACCAATGACAGCAGCACCCCAAGCGATGGAATAGCGGTATCGCCACCTTCAAGCTTATTAATATTAATGAGCATAATAATTGAGTAAATTATGCTGCCTAAATAAAAGCCCAATACCATTTGATGCGATTTACGGGTAATAAGCCCAGGTACAACCCGCGGAGATAAACTGGCGCTGGCCGAATTTAAAACCACCATCACCATAGAAAAACTAAACACCGTAAGCGATATAATACTGCCTGCTAGGGTGCTTAAAATGGTGCGGGCATTTTCGGCGCTGTCTACAAGCACAACAGATATAAACGCCTTGAGCTGCTCAACAGGCGCTATGTATTCAAGCGACATGGTAATTACAGCAAAAAGTAAAAAACCAATCGAAAGTACAGAAGGGTAAAAGCCAATGCTGTTGATCATTTCACGATAGCGGTCGGCTACTTTGCGAGGGACAAACATAAATTCCTTTCATTGCGTTATAAAATTCAACTAATACACACTGTAGCATAGTTACTAAGTAAACTTATGATTGTGCAAAACTATGTTATTATTGCCAAAAATAAAACAGGACAACACCGTGATAGTTTCTACGTATGCTGCGCTTTTAGCGTTTTATTATATTTACTTAAGTTTTAATGTGATCAAAGTACGCCGCAGCGAACAAGTGTCGCTTGGCGATAACGGCAACCCTAAATTACAACGTGCAGTGCGTGCCCATGCTAATTTTATGGAATACGTACCCTTTGCGATTATTTTGCTTTTTTTAGCCGAATACCAAGGCCTTGCCAGCCATTATTGTAATATTTTAGGTGGCGCATTATTAATAGGGCGCGTTTTTCACAATTTAGGCATTGTTGAAAACAACCTTAAGTATCGCCAAATTGGTACCATTGCCACCTTTTTAGTGATGGTTATTAGTGCCTTTTTGTTGCTTGTAACACGCAATATTTAGTAATAGCTGTTATGAGTAAAATATTTATAATAGGGCTTCCGCGTACAGGCACCACCAGTGTATGCCACGCTTTTTTAGAGTTTGGCATTGCCACGGCGCACACTGCGTACACCTCGCATTGTTTTGAAAACGCCACAGCCATAGC
>NZ_AUTO01000262.1:0-3677 GCF_000498055.1 Pseudoalteromonas sp. TB51 | reverse complement strand
TGAATCGCCCCGAGTTCATCGGAGACCAGTTTGTTTAAGTCAGGCCACTTTACCTGACTCGTTTAAATTATCATAGTAGTCTGTTTCATATTGAGCTGGTGAAATATACCCAATTGAAGATAATAAGCGTTGATTATTAAACCAATTGACCCACTCTAACGTTGCGTATTCAACAGCATCAACATTCTTCCACGGGCCATTTCTGCGAATAATCTCTGTTTTAAATAATCCATTTATTGTTTCAGCCAATGCATTGTCATAAGAGTCACCCACACTGCCTACAGACGCTTGAATTCCAGCTTCAGCAAGTCGCTCAGTGTATCGTATAGACAAATATTGGCTGCCTCTGTCGCTGTGGTGAATTAACCCTTCGGGGTTGCCACGATGCCAAATAGCTTGCTCTAACGCATCAAGAATAAGCTCTGTGTGCATTGTCGTTGATACACGCCAACCTACAATGTATCGTGAAAAAACATCTATCACGAAAGCGACATAAACAAACCCACTCCATGTGGCAACATAGGTGATGTCAGCTACCCAAAGTTGATTTGGCTGCTCAGCAGTAAATTGACGATTAACTAAATCAAGTGGCTTATCTTGTTGCTCGTCAGGTATCGTTGTCTTATGTGCTTTACCCCGACGAACACCTTGAATTCCCATAACTCGCATCAATCGTTCGACTGTACAGCGGGCGACTTGATGGTCGTCAAGCTGTAGCTGCTTCCATATTTTTCTTGCACCATAAACTGACATATTATCCTCCCACACTTCGCGAATGAGTATTATCAGCTCAGCATCACGCTTTTTGCGGTTAGACAGTCGCTCAGGCTCTCTTTGTATCTGTTTATGAGAATAATACGTTGATGGTGCAATCGGCAATTCCTTGCAAATTGACTCGACACCGTAATGCTCTCTGCAAGCATCAATAAAATCCACTATTACTTCTGTTTGCGGTCGAGCTCCGCTTGGGCGAAAAAAGCGGCAGCTTGCCTCAGGATATCATTCGTTCGCTTGAGCTCTTTATTCTCGCGCTCTAAGACGGCAAGGCGTTCTTCAGTTGATTGCGTATTAGAAGAGGGTTTAGACGGTTGAGCTTGAGATTTCTTGACCCATGCTCTAAGTGTTTCTGGGGTACATCCCAGTTTATCTGAAATCGATACTAGCGCAGCCCAAAGAGAAGGGTATTCATGCTGTTGTGTGGTAACAAGCCTAATTGCACGTTCACGAAATTCTGATGTATAGCGATTTGATTTTTTCATAGTTCCAGTTTCTCAAGTTATTGAGTCTCTGGCAAACACGGGGCGATTCATTTAAGTAAATCGCTTTACAGGTATACCCGCTATTGTAGTGCGCCTCAACTAACGACCACATATTACACGCTACGTATTCTTCTTGCGTTTTAGTAACATCCAATTCGCATATGGCTTCATAGTTATCGGCGGTGATGTCTTCTAGTGACAGATTCATGTTTTTCCTTTAGAACAACTTTGTGCAATTAGTAAGCAATAAGTGTATGTACCTATAATAAATCAAATGAAGATATTGATTTTTATACACCCAATATTAGCCAAATTAATAATCTACAAGTCTATTTAAAACAAAAAGGCCGCAGTAAATAAATACTGCGGCCTTTGCTTTTAGCTAAACTTTTTTAAACGAGCTACGTTTAATAAGCGCCTGCGCTGTAAATAAGCTCGTAGCTGTGGCTGTAAATCTCAAGGATGTTACCAAACGGGTCTTCCATGTAGATCATGCGGTAAGGCTTTTCGCCAGGGTAGTAGTAACGTGGCTCTGGCATACGTTTTTTACCACCTGCAGCAACAATACGCTCCGCTAAGCCTTCAACATCTGGGTCTTGTACACAAAAATGAAAGATACCGGTTTTCCAGTATTCAAAATTGTCTTTTGGGTTTTCTTGGTCTTTAAATTCAAAAATTTCTACACCAATACGGTCGCCTGTTGAAAGGTGCGCTATTTTAAATTTTTCCCAATTTGGACCAAATACATCGGTGCACATTTCGCCAATGGGGCTGTTATCTTCAGTGATCACAGTAGGCTTCATTATGGTGTACCAGCCCATCACCTTAGTGTAAAACTCTACGGCTTTTTCAACATCTGGTACAGAAATACCAATGTGCGAAAAACTACGTGGATATGTATGACTCATAATGCTTCCTCTTTAACTGTGATTAGTTGATGGAGTTAGTTTACGAACCCGTGTTTATTAAGTAAAATTATCATTAATCATCATTCTGAGTACGTTTTGTAATGATAAACCCGACATGGTTAAACACGTTTTGTACGTTGGTTGAGGTAAATCATTTTACCCAAACCGCCGAACGCTTATTTATGACCCAATCAGGCGTAAGTCAGCATATTAAAAAGCTAGAGCAGCAAGTAAACTGCGCGCTATTAGAGCGCCACGGCAAACAATTTACCCTTACCGTGCATGGGCAAAACTTGTATCAGCAAGGCAGCTTGTTATTAAAAGAATGGCAATTTTTAGAACAACAATTAAAAGATGACTCGCCTTACAGTGGCCTAGTAAAAATACAATCGCCTGGTAGTTGTGGGCTACAATTTTATAGCCAATTATTAGCATTACAGGCTGAGCATACCGAGCTTAATATTGATTATCGCTTTGCACCTAATACCAGTGTAGAGCAAGCGGTGGCAAACCACAGTGCCGACATAGGCTTTTTAACCCAAGCACCTACACTTAGCGAAGTTACCAGCCACAAAATTGGCCAAGAAGCTTTATTATTAGTAACCCCCGCACATATTAAAAACCCAACATGGGAGGTTTTATGTGAGCTTGGCTTTATTAGCCACCCCGATGCAAAACACCACGCGCAGCTATTACTTAGCGAAAACTACAGTGAGTTTGAGCATGTTGATCAAATTAAGCGCACGGGGTTTTCTAACCAAATAAGTTTAATACTCGAACCGGTAAGTTTAGGGCTAGGTTTTACTGTTTTACCTGCCTATGCGGTGGGCGCATTTAATAAACCCGCGCTTATAAAAACGCACCATTTAGCTAATCCAATCAGCGAAAATATTTATGTGTGTCATCATCGTAACAGGCCAATGGCAAAGCGCATGCACACGGTAATTGAGGCGATAAAAGCGGGGGAATAATTTTTTAAAAAGGCAGTACAGCCAGCTTTTATTTACTGTACTGCCTTTTCGGGTTTTAGCGTGTTTAAACTTTAGACATATAGGCGCTTACATACGCCTTATTTTTAAATACCAACCACAAAGTAAGCGCTATAAGGCCAATACTTAGCTGAATAACACCTAAGTTTTTAATTAATGTTTCTGCATTAAGCGATACAAGCGCCATGCCTATTGCGCCTGCAATCATAGAGCAAAACTGAATAACGGCCACAGCAGAGCCCGTGTCCGTTGTTTGTTGCTCTAACATTAAATTAGTACCGGGCACGCGGGTAATAATAACGGTTAGAGTAGCTATTNAAACCGCCTATAAAAATGGTACTTATACCGCATGCTGTTAGGGTTAAAAAACTCGCAGTAATTATTTTTTTACCGATACACGTTTAGAAAGCCGCATATAAATTGTTGGCCCAAACGAGGCGCACACAGCATTCGCTGCAAAGGCGTAACTAAAGGTTTGTTCCGACAAACCAAAACCGTTGATATATACATAAGAGCCCGCC
>NZ_AUTO01000261.1:0-10883 GCF_000498055.1 Pseudoalteromonas sp. TB51 | reverse complement strand
TGTTAATACTAATTTTATGTTTAGCAGCCAGCTTTACGTTGTAAAGGTACTCGTTAACCATAAATTGGCCGTCGTGCCACTCATGACGGGCAATGCCGTTTTCGTCTATGCGTTTTATGTTTCCGCCATCCGCTACATAGCCCGTTTTAACTTGGCTTACGTTTGATTTTTCGTAAAGGGCAAAGGCATCCTCCATTTGGTCACGGTAGTTACTTACATTACCCGATGTTTCGTGGTGGCCAATTAACTGCACGCCTTTTTGTTTGCCGTATTGAGTAAGAGCCGCTATATCAAAGTCGTCGTAGGGTTGTGTAAAACTAAATACATCGCCATTAAAAAACCAGTCACCGTCCCAGCCTATGTTCCAGCCTTCTACTAGTACGCCATCAAAGCCATATTCTGCGGCAAAGTCCATGTAGTACTTAGTGGTTTGTGTAGTGGCACCGTGTTTTTCGCCGCTGCCCCAGGTTTGCGTATTTATATGCATGCCCCACCAAATACCCACGTATTTGCCAGGTTTTACCCACGACACATCGCCTAGTTTATTAGGCTCGTTTAAATTTAATATTATGTCTGAATTGACTAAGCCGACCGCACTGTCGGCAATTTGAATGGTGCGCCAAGGGGTATTAAACGCACCTTGTTTTTTAACGGCAATGCCGTCTGACCAGGGTGTTAAATCGGCATTAAAAGTGCCTGGGCGGCGCTGATTAAGCACCATGCCTGCGTAATCAACTAAGGCTGCTTCATGAATGCTTATATGGGTACCGTCATTGGTTTTTAAGGTAAACGGCGTGTGTGCAAGGGGGACGTCATTTAATGCGGTGGTGTTGTAAACGTATTCGTATCGGTTCCAGCCGCGGGCGGGGATCCACCATGCGGTGGCATTGTTGTTATTGTTAATGGCAAATTCGGTGAGCTCTTTGGTAATGTGTGTTTGATCAAAGCCTGCTTGTTTTGGTACTTCGTATCTAAACCCAACGCCACTATCAAAAGCTCTAAAACGCACTGTGTAGGTTGCACTATTAGGCTCGTTTTTTGCAAACGTAACCGCAACTTCGTTGTGTTTATCAGTAACCGTTTGTCGCTCGCCCCAAGGTTGTTGCCACTGGGTATTTACGCTTTGCTGCTTAACATGGGTAATTTTAAAACCATCGCTAAATGCGGCTTGGGTTTTAAATTCAAAACCCAGGCGCGATGCGTTTAGAGCTGGTTTGTTTTTAAAGCTAATAGCGTAGCTGGGTGTGCTATTTTCATCTGAAATAGTCACTTTTATTTGTGAGTTTGGTGATTCAACTACAGCGGTTTGTGCAAAGCTATTGCCAGCAAACGCCAGTAGTAAAAGTGCGGATGTTCTCATTGTGTGTCCTTTGATGAGTCGGTGGTGACCTTTAAGGATAATGGCACTGAGTTGTTAATACGACTGTCTACATACGTATTCAATGTTTTAAAAAATAGAAAGAATTTAACGGTTTAATCGGTCTATAATGTAAACAAATTGATAATAGCGATTAGCCCCCATGATAAAACCTTTACTAAGTGTGTTACTGCTATGTATGAGTACTTGCGCAGCAGCAACAACAATAACTATAAAAAATGCCAATAATCAGCCTTTAGCAAATGCGGTTGTGTGGCTAAGCGGGGCATCAATTCAGGCCGGCAATCAAGCAAGTAAAACCTACGCAATGAGCCAACAAAACCGCGAGTTTACGCCGCGTACGTTAGTTGTTCCGCAAAATGCAAAGGTAGAGTTTCCTAATGCCGACTCTATTATGCACCACGTTTATTCGTTTTCTAAAGCTAAAACCTTTGAGCTGAAACTTTACAAAGAGCAGCCTAAAGCGCCCATAACGTTTGATCAAACTGGGGTGGTTGAGCTTGGCTGTAATATTCATGACTGGATGCTGGGCTATATTGTGGTGGTTGATAGCACCGTTTTTGCAATTACTGACGACAACGGTATGGTTAATTTAACTGCCCCTAATGGGCAATACAGCATGAGTGTATGGCATTCTGGCTTTAGCGATATAAGCAACGTAGAAACCCACAGCGTTAATGTAAGCGAGTCACCTATACACTACACCGTAAAGCAGGCCATAGCCGAGCAAATAGACTTTGCTACGGATGAATTTGATGACTATTAAGCGCAAAAATACAGTATTACTTGGCTTACTTTTTATGTGCCTACCGGCTTTTTCGCAAGTTAAAGGGCTTATTCAGGTACGTGCGGTTGCAAGCGACGATACACAAAGCTTTCAAGATGGCGGTATTGGTTTATATCGCCATGGAGATAGCAGTGATAGCATTTTGTTATCGCAAGGAATTATAGACTTTAAGGCCGATTTAAGTAGTGCCTGGAGCGCACATGCCGTTGTTAATGCTAATCAAGAGCCGAACACCACATTAGGTTTAAGCCAAGCGTATTTACAGTATCAGCCGTTAGTAAACAGCCNCCCCGATATAGGCTGGACCTCGCCTTACAATTATACTAATTCGGCCATAAACAGTTGGCTTGGCGAAGAGCTTCGTACCATAGGTGGTGAGCTTAGCATTAAGCGCCCAGGTAAACGTTTTAATTCTAAGCATAGCTTTAGTGTGAGCGCTGCTATTTATAAAGGGAACGACCCAACAGGGACGTTGCTATCTTGGCGCGGCTTTGCGCTGCACGACAGGCAAACAACATTTAACGAAAGTGTACAATTTGCACCTATTGCGGCATTAAATAGTGACGAATTACGTTGGCAAGCTAACCAAGTACTGCCTTTTGAAGAAGTAGATGGCCGCTTTGGCTACTATGCCGGTGTGCATTGGGATTATTTAAAACGCTCGCAGTTTAGGTCTTATTATTACGATAATAACGCCGATCCCAGCATTTTTAATCGCACAACAGGGCAGTATGCTTGGCATACTCGCTTTAGCAGCTTAGCGTGGTTATATAAATTTACAGGTAAAACCCGTTTGATTGCCCAGCTACTCGATGGTAAAACCGAAATGGGGGCTAATAAGCTTATTTATAACCGTTTTTATAGCCATTATTTAATGCTCAGCCATAAAGCGGGTAAGCATAGGTTATCGCTTAGGTATGATTATTTTAAAGTAGATGACGATGACACCACCGCATTTGACCCTAACGCCAGCCACGGCGAAGGCTTAACAGCTACGTGGCGTTACCAATTAACCGATACGCTACAAATAGGTGTTGAAGGCTCGGCGCTGCATAGCTTTGTACAAAATAGGCCGGGTAGTGGGTTTGCTCAGCGAATATCGCAGCAGCAACTTATGGCTAACGCTCAATGGCGCTTTTAAAGTACAAAAAAAGGGAGCTTTTAAAGCTCCCTTTTAGTTTCAAAAAAAGTGTGAATTATTTTTTATCAAATGCGCGTTTCATAAAGTTTGGTGTAGCAAGTGCGCCGTGATGAATACCGCTGTTGTAGTATTCGCTTTGCTGTGCAACTTGCTCGGCATCGGCTTCTCTAAAGCCATCAAATGCTTGTGATTTACGAGCAAGCGTTACTGACCATAAACCGCTTGGGTAAATTGGCTGTGGAAATGGCAGTGTTTGTAAGTCGTTAAAGCCCACACTTAGCATGGCCTCGCGCATTTCTACTAGCAGTGGCATATGCATTAATGGCGATTCGCTTTGCTGCACTAAAATACCACCAGGGCGTAATGCATTTAAGCAGCTAGTGTAAAACGCGTGGTTAAATAATCCCTCGCCTGGGCCTACTGGGTCTGTACCATCAACAATAACAACATCAATAGACTCGCCCGCAGCGTCACGCATGTATTTAATACCATCATCAAACATAACAGTTGCGCGTGCATCGTTGTTAGACTCACAAAGCTCTGGGAAGTATTTTAACGACATTTGCGTGACTACTTCGTCTATATCTATTTGCGTTACGGTTTCTACACCTGGGTGCTTTAAAACTTCACGTAATGTACCGCAATCGCCGCCGCCAATAATTACCACGTTTTTAGGGTTTGGGTGCGCTAAAAGTGCAGGGTGGCTAATCATCTCATGGTAAAAAAAGTTTTCGCGGGTAGTTACCATAGTACAGCCATCGATGATCATTAAATTACCAAAGTCTGTGGTTTCGAACATTTCTACCTTTTGAAAAGGAGACTGTTTTTCATCCAACTTTTTGTTGATACGTAATGAAAATGCGCTGCCATCGCGGTCGCTAATTTCTGTAAACCACTTACTTTGATCTAAATTTGCCATAGTTGCTTTTACACTTTTTAAGTTGAGTATGAAAAAGGGGCAATTCTGCCAGTGCTTCGCGTTTTGCTCAATGAAATTTTAACTGCTTTGCCAATAAAGTTAGCCAGTATCGAGTTAAAGTTCAATTTTTGTTAGCGTAGGGGGTAGTGACGTATTAAAATGCGCCTTTATAGCTAATTGATTAAAGAAGAGTTGCCATGACTTGGGGTTTAGAAACAGCACGCGCTACATATAATGTTGCTCATTGGAGCGATGGCTATTTTGATATTAACGCACAAGGCGAGCTGGTTGCCTACCCAGATGGTGACCAATCTAAAAATGCGATTTCTTTAACGCAGCTCACAGAGCAATTTAAGCAGCAAGGTTTAACATTGCCGGTGTTGGTGCGCTTTACCGATATTTTAAAAAATAGAGTAGATACACTCACCCATGCATTTACCTTAGCGCGCAGCAGCCGCGAGTACCAAGGCAAGTACACGTGTGTATACCCTATAAAAGTTAATCAGCAACGCTCGGTGGTAAGTAAACTATTGGCGCACCCAAGTGGTTTAGTTGGCCTAGAGGCCGGTTCAAAGCCTGAGCTTATGGCAATTTTAGGGGTAGCCGATAAACCCATTACTATTGTGTGCAATGGCTATAAAGACAGTGAGTTTTTACGTTTAGCCTGTATTGGTCAAGCCATGGGGCACAGCGTTAAAATAGTCGTCGAAAAACTCTCAGAGCTGACGACCTTACTTGAAGAAATAGATAACCTAGGCATAGAGCCTGCCATTGGTATACGTATTCGCTTAAACTCAGTAGGCAAAGGTAAGTGGCAAAATACCGGGGGCGAAAAAGGCAAATTTGGCTTAACCGCAGGCCAAGTGCTTAGTGCTGTTGAGGTGCTTAAAAAGCATAATAAATTGCATTTAATGCAAATGGTGCATTTTCATATTGGCTCTCAAATTGCCAATATACGCGACATACACCGCGCCCTGCGTGAATGCGCGCGCCACTTTGCTGAACTTACCCAGCTAGGAGTGCCGCTTAATACCGTTGATGTCGGCGGTGGCTTAGGGGTAGATTACGAAGGCTCAGGCTCACGCAGTGCTTGCTCGATGAACTACACCGTTGAAGAATACGCACGTAATGTGGTTAATGCTTTTGCTGAGGTGTGCGACCAACATCAACTTACGCACCCAGCCATTATCACCGAATCAGGGCGTGCTTTAACAGCGCACCACGCGGTGTTAATTACCGATGTAATAGACGTAGAAAAAGCGCCAAATCATCCAAATCCAGAACCGCCACTTAAAAACAGTGCGCTAGTGCTTGATGAAATGTGGCAGTGTTTACAGCGTTTAAACCCGCGTATGGCGCTAGAGATTTACCATGATGCGATGCACTTATTTAGCGAAGCGCACGACCAATACGTGCATGGGTTAGTAAGCATGCTAGAGTGGGCGAAAATAGAACAATTATACTTTACTATTTTGCACCGAGTACGCGCATCACTTAGCAATAACGCGCGTGCGCACCGTGAGGTACTTGACGATTTACACGAAAAGCTAGCCGATAAGCTATTTGTTAACTTTTCACTGTTTCAGTCGTTACCTGATGTATGGGGCATTGAGCAGTTGTTTCCGGTTATGCCAATCGAGAATTTAGATAAACCGCTTACCCAGCGCGCTATTATTCAAGATATTACCTGTGACTCAGATGGGCAAATTCGTGAGTACGTAGAAGGCGCGGGCATAGAAACCAGTTTACCTATACCTGAGTACCAACATGGCGAGCAATACCATATAGCCATGTTTATGGTGGGGGCTTACCAAGAAATTTTAGGTGATTTACATAACTTATTTGGCGACACCGACTCAGTGCATGTAGAGCTTAACGACGACGGTTATGTATTAACCAATGCCATTAAAGGTGATAGCGTTAAGGATGTATTAAAGTTTGTTGACTATGATAGCGCCATTTTGGCACAAAACTTTGAATTATTGGTCAACAAGCTAGCAGTGTCTGAGCAGTGTAAAGCAGGGTATTTAGCCGAGCTTAATGCCGGGCTTGAAGGTTATACTTACTTCGAAGATTAACCGTACACTCTCAGAATTAAAAGCGTCGCTGTTTGGCGCGCATTGTTTAAAGGAAAGTAAATAAATGTCAGTAATCCGCAGTGTATTAAGTATTATGCTTTATACAATCAACACACTTATTTGGTTTGTGCCTATTTTTGTTTGTGGGCTATTAAAATTAATCCCTATCAAGCCTATGCAAAAGCTTTTAAGCTGGGTTGCTAAACAGTGTGCCACTATTTGGGTGTCGGTTAATAGCATTAACCAACGCTTATTCACGCCAACAAAAATAAACGTTACCGGCCTTGAAGAAACCAAATTAAAAGACTGGTACTTAGTGATTGCTAACCACCAAAGCTGGGTAGATATATTAGTACTGCAACGTGTATTTAATCGTAAAATACCTTTTTTAAATTTCTTTTTGAAAAAAGAGTTAATTTACGTGCCAATTTTAGGTCTGTGCTGGTGGGCGCTCGACTTTCCGTTTATGACCCGCACCAGCAAAGCGCAGCTAAAAAAGAACCCAAAGCTACGTGGTAAAGACATAGAAACAACCCGCAAAGCCTGTGAAAAATTTAAAGAAATGCCAGTAAGCATTGTTAATTTTGTAGAAGGTACACGTTTTACTACGCAAAAACATGCTCGCCAAAATAGCCCTTTTCCGCATTTATTAAAGCCAAAAGCAGGCGGGATCGCATTCGTAATGCAAGCCATGGGTGAGCAGATATCTAAAGTGGTTAATGTGACCATTCATTACCCCGATGGCATCCCTACGTTTATGGACTTTGCCGGCGGCAAAGTGAAGCAAATTAATGTGCATGTAGACATTCGCCCAGTAAGCGAGGAGTTGATTGGTGATTACACTGGCGACTCTGAGTTTAGAGTCGGCTTTCAAAGTGAATTAAACCGTTTATGGGAAGAAAAAGAGCACACGCTTTTGCAGCTCGAACAAAACCATAAATAATAAGGTAATAAAAAATGGGCTTACGATTATGCTAAAAAAGTGGTTACCAAATTGGCTCAGCGGCTTAATTGTAGGCTGTGTGATTTTTTCAAATGTAATCATTTTTGGCACCTTAGTATTACTGCTAGGCTTAATAAAGCTTGCCCTGCCTTTTTCTATAATTAACACCATACTGCATAGCGTGTACCGAGGCTGGTGTAATGGCAATCGGTTTGGCTTGTGGCTGGGCTGCGCCAACATAAAAGTAAACATTAACGGCGATGTAAACTCAAAAAGTTGGTACTTACTAATTTGTAACCACATGAGCTGGTTAGATATTGTGGTACTTAGCTCAATTAATGTTTTACCTGCACCAAAGTTTTTTTTAAAAGACGAATTAAAGTATGTGCCATTTATTGGCTCTGGTGCATGGGCTATGGGCATGCCTTTTATGAAGCGCGTAACTAAAGCGCAGCTTGCTAAAAACCCCAAGCTTAAAGGGCTAGATGTTGAGCGCACTAAGCAAAGCTGTCGTAATTTTAGGAATAATCCCACCACCATAATTAATTTTGTTGAAGGCACCCGCTACACGCACGCAAAGCATGCAAGCCAGCAAAGCCCGTTTAAACATTTACTCAAGCCCAAAGCGGGCGGGATTGCCTTTGCACTTGAGGTACTTGGCGAGCAATTTGACGCCATGCTAAATACCAGTGTGGTGTACAGCGGCAGCACAAGCCATGTTTGTCGTAATATTTTAAAGGGCGAGCTTGATTCAATTTATGTTTCTATTGACGTGGTTGCTATAAACCAGCAAATGTTAGGTAGTTACCAACACGACAAAGCATTTAGAAGCCACTTTCAAAAGTACGTTAATGAGCTATGGGTTGCTAAAGACGCGCAACTTGCCAGCATTTATGCCCAACACGATTTACCTGAGCCACCCATTTGTAAGGAAATAGAAACACTATGACCAATACCCACCTGCAGGAGCTAATCGCTCCTTGGTTTGAAAAAGTACCCGACGCAGATTTTTTAAGTGCAATTACTGCAGCCTCTATTGGTGTTTTTTCGTTGTTAGTGGTGTATTTATTTACACGCCGATTAATGCTGCCAGGCATTCAAAAAGTGGTGACTAAGTTATCTCCAGAGCGAATAGGGTTGCTTTCTCCGTTGCTCACAAAACTTAATAAGCGCATAGCCGGTATGTTATGTAGCGTGCTTTTTTTAGCAACCTTCGACAGCGTTTACCCTGTTAATGAGCTCAGTGCCGAAATACTAAAAACCATTGGCCAAGGTATATTAATTATTCATGTAGGCTTTATTTTTAGCAGCATTGTAAGCATTGCCGGCGCTATTTATAACCAGCTAGATTTTGCCCGCGAAGTGCCAATTCAGGGCTTATTACAAGTTGTTAAGCTGATCACCTTTATTGTGTGTGCAATTTTAATAGTCAGTATTGTGCTTGAAAAATCGCCTACCTATATTTTGTCGGGTTTTGGTGCGATAGCCGCTGTTACTTTATTGGTTTTTAAAGACACTATTTTAGGCTTTGTAGCCAGTATTCAAATTGCGGCAAACCGATTAGTTACTTACGGCGATTGGATTCAAGTAGAAAACTACGGCGCCGACGGTGAAGTAATAGACTTAGGGCTAAACACCGTAAAAGTGCGTAACTGGGATAACACCATTACGACTATTCCTACTTATATGTTGGTAGCAGGGTCGTTCAAAAACTGGCGAGGAATGCAAGAGTCTGGCGGCCGACGTATTAAACGCTCGCTTAATATTGATATGCACAGTATATGCTTAGTAAGTGACGAATTTAGAAAACAAATAGATGCAGCTATACCACTGCATGAATATATACGTGTTGCCTCGTTGCCTGATCCGGTCTCTAACTTAGGCTTGTTTCGCCGCTACGCCGAGGGCTATTTAAAGCAGCATAACAGAATAAATACCTCACTGACGCTCATGGTGCGTGAGCTACAACCAATGAACCACGGCTTACCAATTGAGTTTTATTGCTTTAGTGAAGACAAACGCTGGATATCTTACGAGCATTTACAAGCCGAAATTATGGATCACTTATTGGCAGTGTTGCCAGTATTTGGCCTTAGAGCGTATCAAAGTGTTAGCGGGCAATTAAGCCCGCCTAATGCACAGCAAACCGATAAGCCGACCTTTAAAGTAATGGCAAATAGTGCTGAACAAGGCCCACACTAATAAATAAAGCTAATAGCCACCAAATAGGTGGCTTTTTCATTCTTAGCCATGCAAAAGCGGCAATAACCAGTGCAACCTGCCATAGGTTGTGAACGGCCGATGTCCAAATAGGTGAGTACAAAGCCGCCGCTAAAAAGCCAACTACGGCAGCGTTAAGCGCCGCAATAGAGCTTGCAAAGCGAGGTTTACTTGCCAGGTTTAACCAGCTTTTTTGAAACGCCAGCATTAATAAAAAACCCGGTGTAAAAATAAGTAGGGTTGCAGCTATGGCCCCTATTAAGGGTTGCTCTGAAGTGAGTTGCGCGCCTAAGTAAGTGGCTATTGTAAACATGGGGCCAGGGATAGCTTGAGCACTGGCATACGCACTTAAAAATTGATCGTTACTTAGCGCTGGTACGCCAGCTTGCAATACAGGCAATACCACGTGCCCGCCCCCAAACACCATAGCGCCCGCTTGGTAAAAAGGAGCAAACAAAGTAAGGTCATCACCTAAAGGTATAAAGCTAATAGCGAGTAGTAAAACAAATAAGCCTAAAGGAAGCCACTTAAACGCGCTTTTAGTATCTGCTTTAGGCTCAGTCTGGGTGTTGAGTTGTAACAGAGGCCAAATTGCGCCTATAGCAGCGGCACTCACTAAAATAGCTATTTGCGTGCCAAGTAAAGGAAATAGCAATAAAGCCAAGGTACTCATTACTGCGATAAGCTTGAGCGCAGCGCTGGTACAAAAGCTTTTTGCCATAGTGAGTGTTGCATCGGCCACAATAACAACCGCAAACAGTTTTAAGCCTGCAATAATAGCAAAGTAAACAGCATCAAACTGATGCGCGCTTACCGCTAATAACAACATGATTAAAAAAGACGGTAAGGTAAAAGCGATAAATGCGGTAATGCCACCAATAACCCCCGCTCGCTCAACACCAATTGCAAAGCCCACTTGGCTTGAACCAGGCCCGGGCAGCGCTTGGCTTAAACTAATAAGCTGCGCGTAGCGGGTATCGCTTAACCAGTTTAGTGTGTCTACAAAGTGGCGTTTAAAATAGCCTAAATGGGCTGCAGGGCCACCAAAACTCATGCAGCCAAGTAAAAAAAACTGTCTAAAAATAGCGACTAACATTGAGCTCATATCCTTTTAAAAGTTCATTAAATTGTCACAAAGGAGTATGACACTTTTATTAAATGCATACATTAATTCGTAATCTACAAATAATACCAATCCACTTAATTAAGTGGATTGGTATAAAGCGAACTGCTTTTAACATGCTCTTCATAGTTTGTTCATACATGTATTTGCATACTCGCTTTATAATTCTTAATGAATAGGACATCACATGACTTTAACTAAATCACTTTTAAGCGTAACCGTAGTAGCTGTATTGCTAAGTGGTTGCGAAATGAACAACACAGGCAAGGGCGCCGCAATTGGCGCAGCCGCAGG
>NZ_AUTO01000260.1:0-872 GCF_000498055.1 Pseudoalteromonas sp. TB51 | reverse complement strand
TAGCCACTAACGATAACGCAAATGGCCGTGCTCAAAACCGCCGTGTAGAAATTCAAATAGTGCCAAACACAGAAGGTTAGTTTTTGTTGAACTGCAATTCACAAAGACGCTGATACAAAGGGGAGCTTGCTAGCAATTGCTGGTGGCTCCCAGTTGCTTTTATTTCCCCATTTTCCATTACTACAATCACATCAGCATGTTTAACCGTTGCTAGTCTATGAGCAATAATAAGCGTGGTGCGGTTTTGCATTAAATGCTCAAGCGCGGCTTGTACGTGGTGCTCACTTTGTGCATCGAGTGCACTGGTTGCCTCATCTAAAAGCAGTATTTCAGGGTCTTTTAAAATAGCGCGTGCCAATACAATACGCTGCTTTTGCCCACCCGATAGCCTTACGCCTTGCTCACCTAAAAAGCTGTTATAGCCTTGCGGTAATTGCTTAATAAATTCATCGGCATGAGCATGTTTTGCGGCCGTATATACTTGCTCGTCAGTGGCGTTTGGGTTGCCGTAACGAATGTTATGCATTACGTCTGAGCTAAATAAAATAGGGTTTTGTGCCACCATGCCCATTTTGTCCCTCAGGGTGGTAAGCGATATGTCTTTAATATTTACATCATGAAATTTAATCGCGCCGTGAGCAGGGTCGTAAAAGCGCTGTAGTAATTCAAATAACGTCGTTTTACCTGCGCCAGAGGGGCCTACAATGGCAACGGTTTTACCTTGCTCTATAGTTAAGCTTATTTTGTTAAGTGCGCTTACATCGGGGCGAGATGGGTAGTTAAAGCTAATGTTTTCAAGTTCAATAGCGGGGCTATCAGTCTTTATTAATAGCTTTTCGTCTTGTGGAGTGACGGGGTTTTCTATTTCACTT